>JANXWM010000624.1 GCA_025351145.1 Chitinophagaceae bacterium | reverse complement strand
GATTATGATAAAATACCTTTCAAGATAAATTTAATTCCACATGACTATCCCAAACCAGACAAGTTGAAACTTGTTTAAAATTTTACTCTTTTGATACTGTTACTCTGTGAAACTCAGTGCTTTATTCTTGGGTGCAACTCTGTGGTTAATTGCTCAAAAATGTTATTCAGTACAAGAGTGCGACGCAACTGGGATGCCATGAAAAACTAAAGCCCGGCTCAAAAAAATTGTCTTGCAACTGCTATGCAAGCTCTATTAAAGTAACCTCGGGCATTATGCCAACGCGGCCAGGATAACCGATAAAACCATAGCCACGGTTTATATATAATTTTTGTTTGCCTTCTTCGTAAAGTCCGGCCCACTCTTTATAAAACCACTGAACAGGGCTCCATTTAAAGTAAGGATTTTCGAGGCCGAACTGCATGCCGTGGGTGTGGCCGCTGAGCATGATATCAATATCAGGATACTTTGTTCTTACTTCAGCATCCCAGTGACTTGGATCGTGGCTCATCAAAATTTTAAAAGGATATTTTTCACTGCCGGTATAAGCTTCACTCATTTTTCCGTACTTGGGGAAGTTGCCAAATGCGCTCCAGTTCTCAATTCCAAGCAATGCAATCTGCTGGTTATTTTTTTCGAGTGCAACATGTTCGTTCATTAACAAGCGCCAGCCAAGTTGTGCATGAACATCTTTTAAACGCTCAAGGTTTTCTTTTTTTGCTTCGGGGGTTGGCCAGCTTGTATAGTCGCCATAATCGTGGTTGCCAAGCGTGCTGTACACACCCATAGGCGCTTTTATGCGGCTAAACACATCCATGTAATCTTTCATTTCATCGGCCTTGTCGTTTACAAGGTCGCCGGTAAATAAAACCATGTCGGGCTTTGCTGCGAGCACCATTTCAACGCCGCGTAAAACTGCTGCTTTATCATTAAAACTCCCGCTGTGGATATCGCTGATGTGTACAATTTTAAACCCTTTAAAACTGGACGGAAGATTGTCGAAAGCAAGTTTTATTTTCTTAACCTGGTAATTGTATTTGTTGGAGAAACCATAGAGCAATGTGGTGAACAAACCGCCGCCCATTGCAATGCCTAACCAGCTTAAAAAATTTGAACGTGTTATGGCTCCGTCCTGCGCAAAATTGGCACCTGTTGTGGGGAATAATTTTGCCATTAACCACATAGAACCACGCCGCAGGTCGTCAATAAGAAAGAAACTGCTGCCCAGTATCTTCGCGAAAAATAAACCAACAAGAATAGCGAAGACATTATTTCTAAACGCAACATTTGTTTGAAAAAATTCTACAAAAGGAAACAGCACAATTGTAATAACTGCTGCTGCAGAAATAAGCCAGTAGATTGAATAAACAGTCCACTTCATTCTTTCGCTGCTGTTCTGCGATACAGTGCGCACCGCCATAAAAACATACACATCTATCAACAGCATTACAATAATAATGATCCACCAGCCGCTCCAGTTACGCATGAAATATTTTTTTTACAAAGTACAGTAATAAAATAGAGAAACAGTTAAAGACAGGCAAACGGATATGTGAAAGTTTTTACTTTAAAATACAGGATTTTTTTTACCAGGCTATAGTTCTTTACTCATCGTTCCTTGCGTTCTTAATCCCGTATGCCTCATCGGGACGCACACTTGTACTGTCGGATAGGAGAGCAGCATCTGGCTTACAGGCGAAGCTGTTTATTTACCCGCAATCATTTCGCGGTAGAGGTCAATAATTTCATTCACCTGTTTTGTAAGCGAGTAATATTTTACCACAAAATTTCTTGCCCTTGCACTCTGTTCAAAATAAGTTTCGGGATGTTTTGTATAAGCCACTATTTTTTCAGCAATTTCTTCAGGAGTAAAACCATCAAACTTATAACCAACGCCGCCAAAATCAAGTTGTTTAATGCCACCCACATTGCTTACAACCGGAATGCATCCGCAACTCATCGCTTCTAAAAGTGCAAGTGGTAAACCTTCAAAATCGCTGGTAAGTAAAAAGACATCAATTTGTTTATAAACACTTAATGTATCATTTAGTTTTCCCGGTAATTCAATGATGCCGGTTAACTTATGTTCTGCAATTTTCTTACGCAGCATTTCATCATCAGGCCCGTCACCCACCATAATAAATTTTATGTTTGGATTTTTTGCATAAATAGCTGCCGCAACTTCTACCCATCGGTCGACCCTTTTCTGCGGACGAAATCTTGCAACCAAACCAACCGTTAATGTTGCAGCAGGATTTAATTGCAAACGGTGTGTGCAAAGAAATTTATTGGTATCAATTCCATTGAGAATGGTTACCGCTTTCTTTGTTTTAAAGAACCATCCTTTCTGCACTTTTCTAATTACTTCTCCTACTTCTTCTGATACATAAATAATGCAGTCGAAGAAGCCATACGTAAAGCCGCTGAGGTAATAATTGTACTTGCTGTAAAAGTTTACCAGGTTGTGTTCACTGTAAATAAATTTTGTTTTGCGGCAAAAGAGTTTGGCTACAACGCCCATCCAGCCTGCAACGGGAAGGTGCATGTGCACTACATCATAGTTGCCTTTGGTTATATCTCGTAAGAATTTGATATATTGAAAAAGGAATGCAATGGTAGTTATCCTGTAGTAATAAAAGTTGCGGATGTTGGGTGCCACTTCATCTTTAAGCCCAAGCTTTTTATGATCGAGTACAAATACATCAGAGATAATATTTTCTTTAAATTCAGGCTGTACAAAAAATTCACGAAGCAATACTTCTGCACCACCATAACTGAATACACGTATTACATGTGCTGCTTTTATGCCCCCATCCCCTGAAGGGGAGTATCTTACTTCCATAATTGGTTATATTGTTCAACTTTATTTATTCATCATTCGCTTAAATGCTCATGTATATCCGCTGTACAAGAGTGCGACGCAAGAGGCGATGCTATGAAAAACCTCAGCCGGCTCATAAAAATTCTTTTTTCTTCACCCCTTTAAGGGATGGGGGCTAAGCATACGGGGCGGCAATTTCAAGTATGCGCTTTTTAGTTTCTTCGCTGAAAACAGTTTTCTTGGAGCTTGCTGCATTGCGGTTGCTTACCACCATTTCTTCAATGTATTTATTTACATTTTCTGATGCAGGCAAGCCAATAAAATCAAGTATCTTTTTTACCAGTGCTTTAGGATCTTTTACAAATTCTTCGTAACGCGTTTCGAGAATTGGCACGCCTGTTTTCTTTACTTCGTATGCTGTTGTTTCCATTAATTTTTTGTATTGGAAAGCGGTAATAAGCGCCGGATCGTTTTGCAGTTTTTCTGCTTCGGCTTCTTCTTCTTTTGAGTAAGCGCCAACCCACCAGAGCTTATTGATTCCTTTGGTTTGCCAAAAGCCAACTTCGAGCCAGGAACGCACGGTGGCAATGGGTTCACGGGCAATGCTTACAAAAATTGCACCGGGAAAAATACTGGTTAAATATTCAATTCTTGCAGGCCCGGTAAACTTAATGATGAGCCTTTTTCTTCCCTGGTATTTTACCTGTTTAGCAAGGTGTGAGCGTATTTTATTTTTTTCTTCTGTAGTTGCTTTTTCGCCCAGCAAAAACCCACGGGAAAAATCGATGCGTGGCCCTGTAATATACTCCCAGAAAGCGTACCGTTCAATGGGGTTGAAAGTTATGAGGCTTAAAAAATTGCCCCATTTCTGTCTTGTATTTTTGCTGTTGCCAACAAAGGTCCAGAACTTAATTATGCGCCATAATT
>JANXWM010000149.1 GCA_025351145.1 Chitinophagaceae bacterium | reverse complement strand
TCTTTGATTGATCGTTCCTTGCGTCGCACTCTTGTACGTTCTGAAAAATATTGAGCAATCAGCGGTCAGGCATCAGGTTTCAGCAAATACGGCAGTAACATTTATTTTCTTGTCTGAATGCTGATAGCTGATTGCTGAAACCTATTTATCAGTACAAGAGTGCGACGCAACGATGCTTCATAGTAAATCAGAAAGCCCGGTCTCAAAAAAATAAATAACATAAGGGCTAAAAAATAAATCCGTTTAACTTGTACACAAATCAACTTCAAAAATAAAAACTACCAAAAGAATGAAAGCGAATAACATTTTAGAAACTATTGGCAATACACCGCATGTGCGCATTAACCGTTTATTCCCATCCAATATTGAAGTGTGGAGCAAGCTCGAAAGGGCCAACCCCGGCGGCAGCATTAAAGACCGCATTGCATTATCCATGATAGAAGATGCAGAGCAAAAAGGATTGCTTAATAAAGACAGTGTAATTATAGAACCAACAAGTGGCAACACAGGCATTGGCCTCGCAATAGTTGCCGCAGTTAAAGGTTATAAACTCGTGCTGGTAATGCCCGAAAGTATGAGCATTGAACGCCGCCGTTTAATGAGTGTATATGGCGCTTCTTTCGAACTTACCCCACGCGAAAAAGGTATGAAAGGCGCTATTGAAAAAGCAAGGGAACTGGTTGCTGCCACACCCAACTCGTGGATGCCGCAACAGTTTGATAATGTAGCCAACATTGATGTTCATGCTAAAACCACCGCACAGGAAATACTAAACGATTTTCCTGGTGGTTTTGATTTCTTAATTACGGGCGTTGGTACTGGTGGACATATAACCGGCGTTGGTGAAGTGTTGAAAAAGCAATTCCCCAATTTAAAAGTATTTGCAGTAGAGCCGGAGCTGTCGCCGGTAATAAGTGGCGGCGCACCGGGGCCACATCCAATACAAGGTATTGGTGCAGGGTTTATTCCAAATAATTTACACACTGCTGTTTTAGACGGTACCATCCAGGTAAGTAAAGACGAAGCGTTTGATTATGCACAGCGTGCTGCAAAAGAAGAAGGCATTTTCCAGGGCATTTCCAGCGGTGCTACCATGGCTGCGGTTGCAAAAAAATTGGGAGATATTCCGGCAGGCAGTAAAGTATTAATTTTTAATTACGATACAGGAGAAAGATATTTAAGCATAGAAGGTTTGTTCGCCTGATTGATTATTGAGGTGAGTGATAGCAGTGCAAGTTGTATTCACTTACAAGGCACTCCGTAAAGTGATAAGGGTTTATTACTTTTGCCGTCATTAAAATTACAGGTTGCACACAAACGGCAATTGAATTAAAAAGAAAAGTATGGAAAACGGAGCAACAGAAAAAGTACATTGTTTAATTATAGGCAGTGGCCCGGCTGGTTATACAGCAGCAATATATGCAGCAAGGGCAAATATGAAACCGGTGCTTTACCAGGGCATTCAGCCCGGTGGGCAGTTAACTATTACAACAGAAGTAGAAAATTACCCTGGCTATCCTGAAGGGATCCAGGGCCCGGAGATGATGGTACATTTTGAAAAACAAGCTGCCCGTATGGGAACTGATATACGGTACGGCCTTGCCACTGCTGTAGATTTTAACGGCCCTGTGCATAAGGTACAGATAGATGAGGGAAAATGGATTGAAGCGGATGCAGTGATTATTTCAACAGGTGCATCTGCAAAATGGCTTGGGCTTGAAAGTGAACAGCGGCTTAATGGTTATGGAGTAAGTGCCTGTGCTGTGTGCGATGGTTTTTTCTTTCGCGGCAAAGAAGTAGCAATTGTTGGCGCAGGGGATACCGCATGTGAAGAAGCTTTGTATTTATCAAAGCTCGCATCAACTGTACACATGATCGTTCGGAAAGACCATCATGGCATGCGGGCAAGTAAAATAATGCAGGACAGGGTGATAGCAACGCCTAATATTAAAGTTTACTGGAACAGCGAAACTTTGGAAGTAATTGGAGAAACAAAAACAGAAGCCGTAAGCATAAAAAACAATAAAACAGGAGAGGAGCAAACTATTCCGGTTAGTGCATTTTTTGTTGCTATTGGCCATGAGCCTAACAGCGGTATTTTTAAGGACTGGATAGATATGGATGAGGCTGGTTATATTAAAACAATTCCGGGTACAAGTAAAACAAATATTGAAGGGGTGTTTGCCAGTGGCGATGTGCAGGATAAAATATACCGCCAAGCTGTAACCGCAGCGGGAAGCGGCTGTATGGCAGCGCTGGATGCCGAAAGATATTT
>JANXWM010000602.1 GCA_025351145.1 Chitinophagaceae bacterium | reverse complement strand
GTGTTTTTTTGTTGGCTTCATAAAGTGCATTGACACTATTACTGCTGTCACAATTAGAGTTACTATCAAATATGTTATCATGCTTAATTAAATTTTATTGTGTTTAGCAGTGTGGTTGGGCAAAAGCAAATGTGAAGCAACTGCGTTGGCTTGTATGTGGCGTTGCTTCTCTTTTGCTTTTGCGAAGGATAGCAAACACGGCTTGTCCGAAAATTGTTTCACTGTTCATTT
Organism: Chitinophagaceae bacterium; assembly: GCA_025351145.1. GTDB lineage: Bacteria > Bacteroidota > Bacteroidia > Chitinophagales > Chitinophagaceae > Limnovirga. The sequence continues at coordinate 2,863 of JANXWM010000602.1, read as the reverse complement.
CATGCAGTCAGTTTCAAGTTAGCACTGTCGCCAAATAATTGCACTAACGACAGTTCGTCCAATAACAAATATAACATTTTTTTAGCAGGGACTACAAATACTATTAGGCGCTGCAGGGTTCAAAAAATAATTAATAGCATGATTCTTTATCCGCCGTATCATCGTGAGAAAATCAAAACAAAGGCCTTTCAGCCTCTTTTTCAAGCCGGAAATCCCCAATAAGGTCAATGAGCGCCTTAAATTGTAAGTGATAAAGATCAATCCAAAGTCAGCATTATTTTTCTTAAGTCCTTTTAGGAGTACATGATCAAATCCCCACTGTCGTTTGATGGTGCCGAATGGATGCTCAACAATTTGTTGACGTAATAAATATTTTTCCTTCTCCAGTTTAATTCTTTTAGCATTTGCTTCAACAGACTCAGCATACTGGCTTCTTTCAATCAATCTCCCGCGTTTATTGCTTGTACATAGCGCCTTAACCGGTCATGCACCACAGGCCGTAGTTTTATAATGCTTTACCAGGTTATGGTATTTGCTTCCATTACCTTTTTGATACCATTGTCCGTTTGACTTTAGGATTTCTCCTATCGGACAAGTATAAAAATCCTTTTTAGGGTTGTAAACAAACTTATCACCATAGTAAGGAGGCGTGGGGATATCGGAGCTGCGCGGTGCATCAGGAACAGCAACATAAGTAACAATGTTATTTTTTGTGCAAAGATCAATCTGCTCACCATTGTGATACCCTTTATCAAGCAAAACTTCAATAGATTTCTTTTGAAGTAAATTTTTAGTTTCTATTGCAACACCGGCCATTGCTTTCCTATCGTTAACATTGGTATTATCATAATTAACGATTAAACAATGTTTGCTGTCAACGGCTGTCTGCATATTATAACTAACATCTACACGCCCGTGATTGATGGGCATTGACCTTGCATCAGGATCGGTGGTGGATATTTGTTCTTCTTTGCTTTTAGCAAGCTCCACACTTAAAGCTTCATACTTTTTTCGTCTTTCCTTTTGCGTTTTAATCTGTTCTTTTATTTTTTTAGCATCAATTTTACGATCACCGTGTTCGGCATCATCATGTGCATTGAGATCATCAATGTATTGATTAATTTTCTGATCAATATAAATAAGTTGCTCATTGATTTTCTTTTCATTGAAATTATTTTTTCGGGCGTTCACAGCTCTGAATTTACTTCCGTCAATAGCTATGAGTTTGCCTTCCACCAAATCCCATCCTTGCAGTAGAGATACGAACTCACGAAAGAAGTTTTTGATTTGTGCCGGATGTTCACTTCTGAAAGCAGCAATGGTTCGGAAACCGGGATTCAATCCTTTCATGAGCCACATCAACTCAATATTTCTTTTGCATTCAGTTTCCAGTTTACGTGATGAACGGATACGGTTCATATAACCATAGAGGTACAATTTCATCAGATCAGCAGGAAGGAATGGCGGTCTTCCTTCTGCTGCAGCAATGGAATGAGAGAAACCAAGTTTGACAAAATCAAAACGGTCAACAAATAAATCAATAACCCGAACAGGATTATCCTCATTCACCATTTCATCCAAAGAGAGAGGGAACATGTTAAGTTGTGAACGATCAGTTCCGGAGAGGTGTGACATAATAAATTATTATTTACCTCTAAGATAATATCAAATAAAAAAACATCAAATGAAAAGTTATCTTGTTATAAACAGTTTTTGCACAGTCTGGCGAAGAAGGGATTGACGCAATAAAAAAAAGAAGGGAATACGAAGCACAACTGTTCGTTAACGCACCACTATTTGTTTGAAACATCACTGTTTGATTACCGACCAAACCCCTTCTTTTTTTTATTGCGTTAATCCTTATACTATCTGCTGCTTTGCTGTTCATCCGAAGGGATACTGTTTGATGTTCGCACCAAAATAATTAAAAGCGATTTACATTAGATGCACAACTGGTCGTGTTTGCAGTGAACCCGTGCGGTGGGAGAAAAAAATACTCTCTTAAAAAAATTGCCTTTAGCGTTGGCTTCAGCGTTTTTTAAGAGTTGTATTTTTTTGTGGGTGGCTTTTCATTTCAATCGTGATGTTCGCCTTCTCCTTTTGTGAGTTCACTCAATAAATAATATGCTCCTGTGGTTACGATTTTTTGTTGTGATGTGATTTCTTCTAACGGAATCATTGGGGAAAGCAGCATGACGGGAATGGTGATGATGAGTGTTACATAAAATCTTTTTTTGAAATCATCAATCATCATTTTGTGATGGTCGTGGTGCATCACTCCCATTGGGGGATTGGAATGGTGTGAATGTTTATGTTCTTCCATAAAATAAATTTATTATTGATAACCCATTGCCTGTAACTTAAAAAGTTCTGCATAGCGACCTTTACTATTGAGCAACTCTTCATGACTGCCGATTTCTAATAACTCTCCTTTCTCTAACACTAATATTCTATCTGCAACACGTACTGTTGAAAAACGGTGTGAAATAAGCACTGCTGTTTTACCTTTGGTTAATTCTGCAAACCGAAGGAAAACTTCGTATTCAGCCCTTGCATCTAAAGCAGAAGTAGGCTCATCTAAAATTAAAAGCTGCGCATCTTTCATGTATGCTCTTGCTAAAGCAATTTTTTGCCATTCGCCACCTGATAACTCAATGCCTTCATTGAAACGGTGACCAAGCACCTGGTCATACTTATCAGGGAAATTTTCAATCAGGGGATGTGCAAGGCTTTGTTGTGCCGCAGCTATGATAAGATTACGATTGTCACTTTGATTGATATTTCCAATTGAAATGTTTTGCGCAACACTCATTTGATATTTTATAAAGTCCTGAAAAATTAACCCCGTCTGCATACGCAACTG
>JANXWM010000543.1 GCA_025351145.1 Chitinophagaceae bacterium | reverse complement strand
AAACATATTTCTTACCCGTGCCGGAGATTTTTTTGAGGGCAAATTATTAATGCCTGAAGGCAAATAATCGAACCCGGATACATTTTTTTTACAGTCTTCGAATCTTGATGGTGTTTTTGTGAGCATCATTTTTTTTATTTTTTTCCGGGTAAAGCAACATAGCTTTCCTTCATTTGGATAAATAATATACGGGCTTAATAAAGGAAAGGTTTGAATGGTGTTATCAAATGCAGAAATCATTTGATTATTGTTTGTGTCAGGCGCAACTGTATTGCTAATATCCAACATTTTTTTTGATTTTCTGAATGAATTATTTCAGAACACGATATTAATACACTTGCTGTTATCAAACAATGTGATTTATCACAAAAACCGATGTGATTTTTCACATTAGCTCATGTGATTTTTCACATAAACTGATGTGATTTTTCACATACTGACTTATTAATAAAAATAAATGCTTATTGTCTGGGGCTGTTTACAGCTGATTTTTATCCGGCAGTACAAGTGTGCGACGCAAGGAACGATGCTCAGAGTTCCCTCTGCCGGGCTAATAAATTATATTTTTTTATTCTTCCACCTGCCGCTTTGCATATAAAAAAAGGCGGGAATTAGCATGGCAGTCCAGTAAACCCACTCTGCTGTCCACCCAATGGCAATAGACAATTGAAGCTTTTCAAGTATAGTGTAAGCGTAAATGCTGTAGATAATAATGGCTACGATTTCTATAATAAGGTTAACCCTTGTATTGCCCGTACCCAATACAGCATTTAACCATATAGTGGAGACAGACATAATAATAAGTGCCACCGATACTACCCTTACCACGGGTACTGCTTCATTAATAAAATCGTTGCCCTGGCCATATACCTGCAAAAGCAGGGATGGGGCTATATTTAAAAGAAGAAAAATAATACATGCAAAGCCAACACTCAGTTTCATGATTTTTACAATAAGTTCCGGAACTTTTTGCTGCAAACCCTGGCCTATAATATTGCTCACCATTGCGTTTGTTGCAGAGGCAAATGCCCATGTTATACAGCCAAATAAACCAAATATGTTGCGCATGGTATTCGAAATGGCGAGTTGCTTTTCACCATGGTGCTCTACCAGGATATAAAAAAATTCCCAGCTGCCTACGCTAATTACATATTGCAGTATAGTGGGGAACGACTGTACAAGGATCAGTCTTGTGTTGGCAGCATCGTAAGTAAACTTTTTAAACAACTGTAATTGTTTGCTGATGCCTTTATAATGCATTACAGCAAAGATTACCGTAACACCCGTTATCTCAGCAATAATAGATGCTATGGCCGCACCATCAAAACCAAGGGCAGGTAAACCGAAATGACCGTAAATAAGTGCGTAGTCTAAAAGAATATTGGTAATGGTTTCGGCAATTGTACCGGCAATAAGGTACCGGCTCTGGTTGGTGCCCACCAGTAAAGCATTACGCATTTGATATACATACAGAAACGGCAAACCCCAAATGCGTATATACAAAAACTCCACAGCCATTGCTACATTCGATTCACTGTGCAGTGATAAACGCAAAACCGTTGGCGCAATAAAGTAAGTAACCAAAATGCTGAAGGCGGAAAAGTATAAAGTAATGCGTATTCCCTGGTTAAAAAGATTGCCTATTTCATTGATTCTGTTTTCACCCGCACGCCGGGCTATAAGTGCCTGCAGGCCACTGTTTAGGCCAAAACCAATTACAGCAAAAATCAGGTAATAAACACCCGTAATACCCGCAACCGCCAGTTGCTGCTCGCCAAGACCGCCCAAAAAAATATTATTGGTAACAAAATTAATTTGCGGCACCATAATAGACGCAGCAATAGGCATGGCAATTTTAAGTATTTGCCTGTAGCCAATACCTACCTGTAAATTAATATCTGCCGCCTGTTTTGCCATAAGCGGGCAAATCTACAATTACCCAAAGCAACTATCAAAACGGTATGAAGATTTTGAGTAAAGCTTTGGGGCCAGGGTATAGAATATAAATGAAGCTTTACTTGCGTCGCACACTTGTACTGTTGAATAATGACTGAGCTTTCAACAGCCGCAGCAGCGTAAGCAGTAAGATGCAAACCATAAATTACAGCCAGTAAATAACAAATCTATACAAGCTTTTACCCTCTGCCTTACACCCTCCGCCTTCAACCGTGTATTAATTTTAGTAACATTGCAGATTAATCTAAGCTGGATGGTGCAGAAAATATTTGGTATTTATAATGATGAACTTGCGGATTGTGACCTTTTTATTGAAACAGGCAACGATTATATAGCCTGCTGGTGCAAAAACAAAGAAACTAAAATTGTACAGGCTTTTGAACTGTTCAGCTTTATTGAAAGCGAAGCCTCGGATTTTGCGGATTTATTTAAACAGGTTAGTCTTTATTCACGCCTGCTTACTACAAATTTTGATAAAGTATTTTGTATCTGGGGTCACGGGAAAAGCACCTGCATACCTGTTCAGTTTGATACAGAGGTTTTAACGGCTTCTTATATGGAACTAATGTTTGCAGAAAATGGAGATGAGCAATTCTGTAAAAATGTCACAGGCAATATTGTAAACCTTGCAGTTTTACCGTCTGCTGCCTTAGCTGAATATAGAAACCATTTTACTGTTTCAGGGAACGCACATAAATATTACCAGTTATTAAAAGGGCAGCAAAGCACGGCTCCTGTAAATAAATTGCATATCGTTTTTTACAACAATCATTTTATTGTGGTTGCATATAAAGAAGGGCTGCTGCAGGTAATTCAAACATATCCTTATAGAGCGCCGGAAGATGTATTATACCAAATATTAAACATTTGCAATAACTGCGGAATGGCTGTTAATGAAACTATGATATATGCCAGTGGTTTGGTAGATACAGCTTCGCCACTATACCAAACATTGCGCAGCTATTTAGATCATTTTTCTTTTGAGCCTGTTGATAAAAACTTATATGCAGCAGAAGGTTTTCATGAGCACCCGCTGCATTATTTTGCATCATTCTGTCAATACGATTTATGAGGATTATTTCAGGAAAGTTTGGTGGAAGGCGCATAAACCCGCCTGCAAAAATGCCTTATACACGTCCAACTACCGATATTGCAAAAGGCGGATTGTTTAATATACTGCATACCCGCATCGGTTTTGAAGGCGCTAAAACACTTGACCTTTTTGGTGGCACTGGGTATATCAGCTACGAACTGGCATCACGAGGTGCTTCTGATTTAACCATTGTTGAAATGGATACTCAGATGCATGCATTTATTAAGAAGAATATGGAAATGCTGCAGGTTGAAAACTCTAAAATTTTAAAGATGGATGTGTTTGCTTTCCTGGCAAGCTGCAACACACAATACGATTTAATTTTTGCCGGTCCGCCCTATGCATTAACAACTATTGATGACTTGCCGAAGATCATCGTTTCAAAAAAACTGATTGCGGCAGATGGTTTTTTTGTGCTGGAACATACGCCGCGAAATAATTATGAAAAGTATGAAGGTTTTAGCTTTATGCGTAATTACGGAACAACCGTATTTTCTTTTTTTGAAGCAACTGAATAAATATTGTTTGTGTTCTGTTATGGTGATTGCATTGGAGGCTGAAGATGCCAATAGATATACTGATGAAGTGATTGCGACGCAACGAAGATGCTATGGAAACTTTAGCCGGTATGAATACAGAATTTTTAAACAGCCTTAGGGCTAAAAGATAAATTAACAGGAAAATAAACCCGATAACAAGTTAAATAATTAGATACCCTTTAATGACAGCACAACCTATTTTTATTACGGGCACTGGAACAGAAATTGGTAAAACAATTGTTGCTGCAATACTTACCGAAGCGTTGGAGGCAGACTATTGGAAGCCTGTGCAGGCTGGTATTGTTGATGGTAATACCGATGC
>JANXWM010000499.1 GCA_025351145.1 Chitinophagaceae bacterium | reverse complement strand
GCCGCACGGTCCCGGTGGATCATATCGTGGATCCTGCGCACGTCGGCGCGATAGTGGGTGAATTTATCCAGGTAAAAATCGCTGAGGGGCTCAATGGTGTTTTTTAGTTGAAAATCACTTTCGCCGCCGATCATGCAGTTATAGGAAAACGTATAAGCCGTTTCATTTTGGTTGATGAGGTGCAGTTTGAACTTTTCGACGATATCATCGTCAAAAATGTCTTTGTCGAATACGGGTAAGAAAGAAAGTGATACCCCATCCCCTGTCTTTACTTTAGGTGATCCTTTTTCTTTCCTTACATCATCAATAAAGACCTTCTTTTTTTCAACCTTCCTTTTTTGGGTGAACATTTTAAAATAAGGAAAGTCTATCTGGTCCATGTATGCTGGAAAACGAACGCCCTTGACCTCGATCATCACCATCTTTTCATTCATGATCTCTACCACCTGTCCCTCTTCATCGGTAAGGAGTACAATTATTTTATCGCCGGGTTCGTATTTCATGCCTGCCCCGTCCCTGAACGGGGGAATGATTTCGTTTATTGAAAAATGTTGCACAAAGTTACTTAAAGTAAAAGTGTGATCATCCCTTCTTTTATCAAGAAGAAGGGATGATAGAACAAGTTCGCAACGATGTTGAGAAAAGATTTAATGCCGGGGACAAAAAATTAAATGACCGGTGTTTGGGTTTGCAACCGCAGACAGGGGATCGCATTATTAAACCTAACCGCTGTCTGGGTTTGCAACCGCAGACAGGGGATCACATTATTAAACTTAACCGCCGTATGGGTTTGCAACTGCAGACAGGGGATCGCATTATTAAACCTTGTTATTCTTTGGCGCCAGTTTGCTGTTCCTGTAACTGTAAAAGAAATAAATGACAAGTCCGATAATCAGCCAGCCTAAGAAACGCAGCCATACCAGGTAGGTTTCCTGCGCCATTAAATAAAAGCAACTGATCAGTCCAAACACGGGGATGATCGAATAGTTCCTTCTAAAAGTAAAGAACGTTACGATCACAGTTACTACCCAGAACAATAGCATGGGGAGCCCATCCAATGTAAATAAGGTTTTAAAATGCTCCGGTGCATAATACCCGATAAGGCCAAGTGAAACTGCAAGCAGGATGGGTACAATGTATTTGCCGTTGAGGTAAGGCACTTTGAATTTACTTTCTGCCCTTTCTTTTTGGCTGCGCAATACCAATACCCCGCCACATACCAATACAAATGCAAAGAGTGTTCCGATACTTGTGAGTGCCAAAACAAAGTCGAGGTTTAAAAACAATGCCGGTATCGCCACCACGAAGCCGGTAAGTATGGTAGAGAAAGAAGGTGTTTTAAATTTGGGATGGATCTTTGAAAATATTTTTGGCAGCAAACCGTCCCTGCTCATGCTCATCCATATACGCGGTTGCCCCAATTGAAAGACGAGCAATACACTTGCCGTTGCAACGATAGCGCTCACCGCAACGATGCCACCGATCCATTTTAATCCTCTTTGATCGAATATCATTGCCAACGGATCACCAACATTTAGCTGGGTGTACTTAACCATGCCCGTTAGTACCAATGCCAGTAAGACATACAAGACCGTACAGATGATGAGTGAATAAATCATTCCCCTCGGCAGGTCACGCTGCGGGTCCTTACATTCCTCTGCCGTGGTAGATATCGCATCAAACCCAATATAGGCAAAGAACACCGCCGATACGCCTTTTAAAACACCGCTCATTCCATTAGGTGTAAAAGGGCTCCAGTTATCGGGATGCGCATAATAAGCGCCCATTACAATTATCAAAAAGATGACGGCCAGTTTTATGATCACCATGATATTGGTCATGGCCCTGCTTTCCTTTATCCCAACAAAAACAACCGCAGTGATCAACGCAACGATCAACATTGCAGGCAGGTCCATGATCAAATGGAGGCCCCCTAAAGTTGGTGCGTGCATCCATGCATCGTATTTGCTTAGCAATACCGGATCAGTGATCGATTGCAGGGTATCCCCTTTTGCGAGCATCGCAGTCACTTCATTATAACCACTATGGGCTGTAACATAATCCATGCTCAGCCAATTAGCGATATGCATGCCTGCTTTATCCATGAGGTTAGTAAAATAATCGCTCCAGCTGATGGCCACTGCAATATTCCCGATGGCGTATTCCATCAAAAGGTCCCAGCCAATGATCCAGGCAAATATTTCACCAAAAGCTACATAAGAATAGGTATAAGCACTGCCACTAACGGGTACCGTACTCGCAAATTCTGCGTAACACAGTGCCGCGAAACCACAAGCTACCGCGGTAAAAATATACAGGTAGACCACTCCTGGCCCTCCATCATAACAGGCCTTGCCGATACTGCTGAAAATACCGGCGCCGATCACAGCTGCAATACCAAAAAAAGTAAGGTCGCGTACGCCCAGCACTTTTTTTAAAGAAACGCTTTCGCTGTCACCATAACCCGAAGCAGCATCTTCGAGTATCTTATTGATATTCTTTTTGCGGAATAGTGAAGTTGACATAGCAGTTGGTTTTGATACAGTAAAATAGTGAAAGTTTCTTTATAAGCAAGTAGTGGGAAAGGATTTTATTGAACGTAAGGCATCAAATAATAATACTGCCAACCTAACATTTCGTTTATTTATCCCTGCTGATCAAGTACTCCGCCAGTTCCATCAATGGTTTTTTTCGTACAGAAAGTACGGCAGTGTCTTCGAGGTGTTGAAGCGCAGTTTGAAGGTATTTACTTTTTAATGCCGCAGCCCAGCTATCTACTTTGCAGTCTTTGAATATCTGCAATACTTTTTCTACTTTATCGGCCGGATCGCTGCTCATTAATTTTTTTAATTCAGTAACCTGTGGTGCAGTGGCTGATTCCAATGCATGGATCATTAAAAAAGTTTTTTTATTGGCAAGGATATCACCGCCTGTTTGCTTGCCGAATTTTTCGGGATCGCCAAACGCATCCAGGTAATCATCCTGCACCTGGAAGGCGATACCCAGGTTTTTTCCAAACTCGTATAAATGATGTTGGTTGCCTTCACCTGCACCACCGAGTATAGCGCCAAGTTGCAGGCTGGCAGCCAGTAGCACAGAGGTTTTCAGTGTAATCATAGCTACATATTCATCCAGCTTTACCGAAGCCCTTTTTTCAAAATCCATATCTAATTGCTGGCCTTCGCACACAGCAGCAGCTGTTTCATTAAATAAATGCAATACTTTCTGCAGGTTGTTTACCTGTATCTTATTCAGGTATTCATAAGCTCTTACAAACATCACATCACCCGCCAGCAATGCCGTTGATTCCCCATATTTTTGATGCACCGTTTCCATGCCCCTGCGCATGGGAGCTTTGTCCATGATGTCATCATGTATCAAACTAAAATTATGAAACAGTTCTATAGCTGTTGCGGCATGGTAGGCATCAGGAATAATATTGCCAAACAATTCGTTGCCCATCAGCACGCAAACCGGCCTCACTCTTTTACCACCCAATTGTAAGATGTATTGTGCAGGATCGTACAGGGTTGCGGTATGGGTTGGGAAATGCCTGGTATTAAATGTTGTTTCAAATAAACTGGACAGTTCTGTAAAAGATTGCATACAATAAGCGGCTATAATGCAAAATTGCTGAACCCTTTTTAAAGCTCAGCAATCTGCGGGTAAAAATTATTTTTTCTTTTTGGTAACTCCTTTTGACTTCGCAATATCCAATGTGGGTTTGCCATCATCCTGCACCCAATGAAAATCCAGTTGCCGCTTTTCTAAATTAGCTGCTACCACTTTTATCCGCACTGCATCACCCATCCTGAATTTTTTACCGGTACGCATACCTACCAGTGCGTAGTCTGCTTCATCTAATTTAAATTCATCAAATTCATTAAGGTCTCTCACGGTAACCATACCTTCACATTTATGCAAAACAGTCTCTACAAAAAAACCAAAACTGGCTACACCACTGATGATGCCGTCAAATTCTTCTCCCAGGTATTGCTGCATAAATTCAACCTGTTTGTATTTATTGCCGGCTCGTTCTGCTTCCATTGCCTTGCGTTCCTTATCGCTGCAATGCTTACATTTGTCATCCATTTTTTTATCGGGCTTCAAATTCTTATCCAGGCATTCCTGCAAAATACGATGCACCATCACATCCGGGTAACGGCGTATGGGCGAGGTAAAATGACAATAATGCTCAAACCCCAAACCGTAATGGCCAACATTTTTTGAAGTATAAATTGCCTTAGCCATGGTGCGGATACCCAATTGTTCCAATACATGCTGCTCAGGCTTACCACTTACGTCTTTTAATAAATTATTAAAGGATCTTGCAACGGCGGCATCATCATGTATGTCGAAAGTGTATCCGAATTTTTTTGCAAATGCTGCAAAGGGCTTTAGTTTTTCATCACTGGGTGTATCATGTATTCTATATGGAAAAGGAACCGGCTCCTGGTTAATTTTTATTCTGGAAACATATTCTGCAATAGTTCTGTTGGCTAATAACATAAACTCTTCCACCAGTTTGTGGGCATCTTTACTTTCTTTAATTACAATGCCAATGGGCTTGCCCTTTTCGTCCAGTTGAAAGCGCACTTCCTGCGATGAGAAGTTAATGGCACCAGCATCAAATCTTTCTTTTCTAAAAATCTTTGCCAGGTTGTTCAGCAACAGCACGGCTTTATAATGTATGCCGTCTTTTGTTTCAATAATTGTCTGCACATCTTCATAGGTAAAGCGGTGATCGCTGTGTATGATCGTTCTGCCGATCCATTTATGTTTTACTTCTCCCCGATTGGTGATTTGGAAAATTGCGGAGAAGGTATATTTATCTTCATGCGG
>JANXWM010000134.1 GCA_025351145.1 Chitinophagaceae bacterium | reverse complement strand
ATATTTGTAGAGCGGTTTTATAACGGCGACAAAACAAACGACCCAACGGCTGAAAACATAAGCATACCCGGCGAAAATAGTGTTCCAAAAGGCTGGGCAATTACTCCGTGGACACACAACTGGTATGGACAGGAACTCTGGGAAAAAACATCTGGGAAAAGCTTTAGCGGCAATGTTTATTACAGGCGCTATGGGGGCGATCTGCAGGGTGTTCTGGATAAGCTGGATTACCTGCAGAACCTTGGTGTAACGGCTCTGTTTATAAACCCGATAAACGATGCGCCGTCGCTGCATAAATACGATGCAAAAAATTATCATCATATAGATGTAAACTTTGGCCCGGACCCAGTAGGTGATAATAAAATAATGGCAGGTGAAAACCCTGAAGACCCCAAAACATGGAAGTGGACTTCGGCAGATAAATTGTTTTTAAAGTTGGTGCAGGAAGTACACAAACGCAATATGAAGATCATTGTGGACTATTCCTGGAACCATACCGGCATTCTGTTTTGGGCATGGCAGGATGTGGTAAAGAACCAGCAAAATTCAAAATACAAAGACTGGTACAGCATCAATTCTTTTGATGACCCCTCAACACCGCAAAATGAATTTTCTTATACAGGCTGGGCGGGTGTGCCAAGCCTGCCCGAATTAAAAAAAGTAAACATAACCACACAACGTGTAAACGGCCATCCTTACGAAGGCGATATTAACGAAGGTGCAAAGCAACACATATTTGCTGTAACAGAAAGATGGCTTGCACCTGATGGCAATACCAGCAAAGGCATTGATGGCTACCGCTTAGATGTTGCAGACCAGATTGGCCTTGGTTTCTGGAGAGATTTTAGAAAACAGGTACGTTCTATAAAACCTGATGCATACCTTATTGGTGAAATATGGTGGGAGCAGTGGCCCGACAGGTTAATGAACCCCGTGCCATATACAAGCGGCGATGTTTTTGATGCAGTAATGTTTTACCAGGCTTACCGGCCAGCAAGATATTTCTTTGCAAAAACAAATTTCTCCATAGATGCAAAGCAGTTTGAAGACAGCCTGGAATTTCAGTGGAACAGGCTTGCTGTTGCCAACCGTTATGCCATGATGAACGTGTCTTCCACGCATGATGCGCCAAGGCTGCTTACCGATTTTTATAACACCAATAAGTATAAATACAATGCGTCGCCGAATGCTGATGCAAGTTATAAAACAGGCAAGCCCGATGCAGAAACCTACCAGCGTTTGCAATTATACCTGGTGCAATTATTTACCAGCATTGGTGCGCCGCAAATTTGGAATGGAGAAGAAATGGGTATGTGGGGTGCCGATGATCCGCACCCGAGAAAGCCTTTGTGGTGGAAGGAATATACATTTGAGCCGGAAACAAGAAACAACTTTCAGCCCGGCCCTAAAACGTACGATAAAGTTGGGTTTAATCAGCAACAGTTTAACTGGTATAAAAAATTAATCAGCATTAGAAAGAACAACCCGGTGCTGAGCAGCGGCGATATTTCTTTTATTACCGCCGAAGGTAAAACGCTTGCCTACAAAAGGTTTGATGCGAAAGATGAGATCATTGTTTTGTTTAATGTTGATAGTGTGAAGCAAACTTTCAATGTTCCAAATGCAGCTTATACCGATTTGTTAACGGGTAAAAAAGTGAAAGGTAAAACCCTTGCATTAAATGCTTTAACTGCTGCTGTTTTAAAGAAAGAGAAATAGTTTTTTGTACCGTGCAGGCGGGATACTATGAAGCTTTTCTTGCACAGTTTATCCCGGATTTTGCAGTTGGGTGTATTGGCTGTAAAAAGCTCAGTTATATTCTGCAGTACAAGTGGGCGACGGAAGGAACGATGCTATAAAAACCTGCTGCCGGGCTCAAAAAATTTCTACTGCAAAATTTGGGTTTATCCTGAGCGCAAATGAAGGGCACATTTGTACCTTAAACCGTTATTCAGCAATGCCGTAAGGGGTTGTTTCAGTGCTTTTGAAAACAGCTTTAACAGTATGCCACGGGCTTGTCATGATAAAAAATTAAGTTTAATGATATGTTCAAAATTAAGGCAGATTGGTACAGGAATTGGTGCAATAAGAAACTAAACTAAAAACTATGAATAACGCCATTGAAAAAATTATTGCAAAACTCAATTATTTAATCAGCTTAGCTCACGAGTCAATGAACGGTTATCAAAATGCTGCGCAGTATGTTCAGGATATAAATATGAAAGACCTGTTCTTAAGGTTAAGTAACGAACGTACCGGGTATGCACAGGAACTTCAGTTATTGGTGAAAAATATAGAAGTAACATCCGGTGATAAAGCCGGGCTTTCCAGCTATATACTCAGAACCTGGATGGATATAAAAGCGGCTTTTACCCCCGGCAGCGATGAAACAGTTATTTGCGCCTGTATACCCGGTGAAGAAACAGCCATTAAAGCATATACTGAAACCTTAAATAAAGAATACATTACCGGAAATATAAGAGCAATTATAAATGGGCAGTTAAGCGGCATTTCTGCTGCGTTGCAAAGCATTGTAAAATATGGAACCGGAGCCGTAGTTTAACACAATAACAGCTTCTTTTTCTTTTAATTTTAGATTGATTTTAAAATTGCTGTCTATGGAAAATACATCAAAAAATTTTAGTGAGAGGATATGTGGTTTGCTTTCGTTCCTGCGACAAACCCGCAACGAATTTGAACTGGTTTCAGAAGAAATGGATGATGACCATGTAAGAATGACCATCCGTGGCCTTGCCCAGGAAACAAACCAGTATGAGCAGGAGCTTAAATCGCAAATGCAGACACTTGAAATAAAAAGCCTGAGCCTGCCGGGTATTTTTAATTACGAAGAATTATTAAAAAGTATTCATACGATTATTTATGCTTCCAGTATTAAAGAGGTACTGGATACCTGTACAAGAACAGAAAGCTTTTTTGAGAAAGCCTACAGGAGTGTGCTGAATGAATATTTTCCTTACCAATGTTTGAGGGATGTTTTAATATACCAGCTTAATGGCTTAAAGTGTACTTTTATGAAAATGAAATTGCTCAATTCGGTTCAGTAATTTTTTGTTTCATTATTAAATATAATTGCCGCTCCATGATAAATGGAGCGGCAATTATATTTTACATATCAATTCTTAATTGCTGCGTAAAGATTTGCTGTGCAAGAGTCCCGCCAAGGCGGGAAGTAACGCTTGATAGTTCTTCCTGAGCCGGGCTAAAAAACTTTCTGTCTTTTAGCAATGAATTTAATAAAGGTACCTGCGCAAAGTTCATGCAGTGGTTTTGTGTTCCTCTATAAGGCCGGTAAAAAATCTGCTGGAGCTTATGGCAGCAATATTAAATATGATACCTTATATAGGTGGTCTCATTACTATGAGTATAACACTTACATCTTCTCAAACATTACAGGCATAGTGTAGGTTGTGGCAGTGCTAAGCACTGTACAGTTTATTGGCAATAATATACTGATGCCTAAAGTGGTGAATTGTAAAAATAAAAAAATAGTTATAAATACCTCAGGCGAACTCCAGGGTAATTTCAAACTTGGTTCCCTTGCCCGGGTTACTCTCCACATGAATATAACCCTTATGATTGAGGATAATATTTTGTGTATGAGTTAGCCCTAAACCAGTTCCTTTTGGCTTGTTTGTAAAGTAGGGCTCAAATAGTTTTGCAAGATCTTCCTTTTTCATTCCCATACCATTGTCAGCGATAGTAACAACACATTTATTATTCCTCTTATCTGTTTTTAGTTCCAAAACTCCCTGCACAGGTTGTGTTGCTTCAACTGCATTAACTATTAAATTAAGAAAAGCAATCTTAATTTGTTCTTTGTCTACAGTTACATGGCAAATATCAAGTGTATAATGTTTTTTTACTTTAACCTGGCTTAATTCAATTCTGTCTTTAGCCATTTCAAGCGATTCATCAAGCACTTCATTAATTGAATATTTATTAAATTTTAATTCAGGGATTTTTGTTGATTTCAGCAGGTCTAAAACAAGCTGGTTTATCCTGTTTCCATTTCTTTTAATCATTTCAAACAACAGGTTGGTTTCATC
>JANXWM010000471.1 GCA_025351145.1 Chitinophagaceae bacterium | reverse complement strand
ACACAATGGGTGTGGAATTTTGGTGATGGCACCAAAGCTTTTGACCAAAACCCGGTACACCGTTTCAGGGATACGGGCTCTTTTGATATTTTTTTGAAAGTATCCATCAATGGCTGCAGCGATTCTATTCTTATCCGCAATTATATTTACATAAGGCCCCCTGTAGCGGCTTTTATTCCTTCAATAGACTGCAGCAACAGGTACTTAAAAATATTTACAGATAAATCTATCGCTCCTAAAACATGGAACTGGGATTTTGGTGATGGAAGTACTTCGAATATTCAAAGCCCGTCGCATACGTACTCCGGAACCGGGCAATACATGGTCGAGTTAATTGTTACCAATAGCACATGTGCAGATACACTGAGAAGCCTTGTATTTGTAATTGATGAAAACCCGCAAATCAACATAATATCTTCGCCGCGCAATTTCTGTAAATACGACTTAGTCAAGTTTACCGCAACCAATTATGATCCTAATCTTATAACAAGTTTTAAATGGAATTATGGAGATGGCACCGGTACATTTTTTAGTTTCAGGAATGAAGTAACGCATCAATATCAGCAAGCAGGAAACTATACTCCTTTTTTAGTAACCACAGATTTAAATAGTTGCCATGACACGGCCGCAACCATTACCGCATTCAATATTTATGGACCAACAGCTCATTTTTCCAATACGGAAGGCACCTGCAGGGATAGCTTATTTGTGTTCAACGATTCATCTGTTACAGACGGGATCCACAGCCTCACAAAATGGGTGTGGAATTATGGCGACGCTGTTTCCGAAACTTTCACTGCTGCACCTTTTCAGCATCATTACCTTTCTGCGGGTACTTATGATGTAAAAATGATTGTATACGATTCCAATGGCTGCACAGATACATTGCTCAAGCCACAAAATGTAATTATAACCGATCCTGTTGCAGCTTTTACCTTGCTTGATTCCATACACTGCTCATCCTCAAATGTTGCTTTTGCAAATCTGTCGAATGGTTTAGATCTGCAATACAAATGGGATTTTGGAGATGGCAATATTTCAACAGAACAAAGCCCTGTGCACATTTATCCCAAGGAAGCCGTTTATTCAGTTTCGTTATCATTGACTGACCGCTTCGGCTGCACCGATACCATCTCAAAACCAAACCTCGTTACTGTTTCAAACCCGGTGGCATCTTTTAGTATTTCAGATTCAAGTGCAACCTGCCCGCCATTACCGGTTCAGGTTACCAATACATCAAAAAGTTTCAGCAATGTTTTTTGGAATTTTGGTGACGGAAATACTTCAACACTTGCTCAACCATTTCACTATTATACAACTCCCGGAAAATATAATCTTGTGCTTGTTGCCCACGGCTATGGCGATTGCTACGATACCGCGACCAGGTCAATAAACCTAAAAGGGCCTAACGGTACTTTTAATTACAATCCACTGAAAGAATGTTATCCGCTGGAAGCTTCATTTCTCGCAAACACAGAAAACACTGCATTCTATACATGGGATTTTGGTGATGGCTCTACCAAAACAACAACAGAAGATTCCACAAAATATAAGTACAAAATCCCTGGTGCATTTGTTCCAAAGCTGATTATGGAAGACCGTAGTGGCTGCAGGGTTGCTTTAGAGAATAAAGATACCGTCAGGGTTTTAGGGGTATTCACACACTTCTTAGCCGATGTTGCTGTGGGCTGCGATTCATCGCTTGCAATATTCACAGATTCATCTGTTGCCACCAGCTTCGATGCAGTTAACACAAGGCAATGGGATTTTGGTGACGGCACTCAGTCAAATGAAGTTAGCCCCGCACATTATTACAAAAAGCCCGGCAAATACCGCGTATCACTCTTTATGGCAACGGAAGCAGGTTGCTCAGGAAGCGACACACTTGTAATCAATGTAAGCATCAATAAAGCACCGTTATTAACTGCATCAATTCCAGATTCTCTCTGCGTAAATACACCTGCAAATTTTATCGCAAAAAATACAAATAACATTGCCGACTCATTAAGCTGGCAATGGAATTTTGGTAATGGTGATATCCTCAATAGTCAAAACACAAGTTACACCTTCACGGCACCCGGAATTTATAAGGCAAGTGTAATATCAACTGCCACAACTGGCTGCGCCGACACAGTTGAAAAAAGCATTCAAATTTTACCTCCGCCCCCGGTAAATGCAGGAGAAGGAACTTCGTTGTGCCGGTTTAAATCTTATACTCTCCAGCCTTCGGGTGCTGCTGCTTATGTATGGACAAATGCGGCATCGTTAAGTTGCTTAAACTGCATCAATCCCGTTGCAACGCCTGACAGCACTTCAACTTATTATGTAACAGGCACCGATAATTTTGGCTGCGCTGCTACCGACTCTGTAACAGTAACCGTAATACAACCAGTATTAATTTCATTGGCCGCAAACGGAGATACACTTTGCAAAGGAAGCTCAGTAAAACTAAGCGTTTCCGGTGCATCATTTTATTCATGGAGCCCTGCCGGTGGCTTAAGCAGTACTACTATCGCCAACCCCATAGCATCACCTTCAGAAAGCACTGTTTACACGGTTATCGGCACATCCGATATCAACGCATGCTTTGCTGATACTGCGCAGGTTTCCATCCTTGTAGCACCCATACCCACATTCAATATCATTGACAGTTTTGTTACCATCAATGTGGGTTCATCTTACCAGTTTAAAACAAGCGGCTCACCAGATGTAATGCAATGGTTGTGGCTGCCGCCTTTCGGTTTATCCTGCAGCAATTGTGCTCAGCCATTTGCACAGCCAAAATCGAATATTACCTATACCGCCACAGCCTCTACTATTTTTGGCTGTACGGCAACAGACAACATCAGGATTGAGGTTGTATGCAACAACGCCAATATTTTTATACCCAATACCTTTTCGCCCAATGCCGATGGCAGCAACGATTATTTTTATCCCCGTGGCACCGGTTTGTTCAACATAAAATCCATGCGCATATTTAACCGTTGGGGTGTGTTGGTTTTCTCAAAAAGCAATTTCGCACCCGAAAGCGAAAAGCAGGGTTGGGACGGTAAATATTATGGCAACCCGCAGCAGCCCGATGTGTACGTTTATGTAATAGATGTACTCTGCGAAAACGGAACGGTGCTCAGTTACAAAGGCAACATAACATTGATAAGGTAGTTTTTAAATACATTAATTTTTTTGAACCAGGCAATAGATTTTCATAGCA
This sequence comes from Chitinophagaceae bacterium, assembly GCA_025351145.1. GTDB lineage: Bacteria > Bacteroidota > Bacteroidia > Chitinophagales > Chitinophagaceae > Limnovirga. Next base: position 2,965 of record JANXWM010000471.1, on the reverse strand, counting down.
TCGCCTGTTGCATCGCACTCTTGTACATTCTGAAATATATTGAGCTTTACCAAAGCGTAGATCGAAGCGAAGGATGTTAGCGGGGACGCCAACATCTGCGAAAAGGAGTGAAGCGAAAAGTCTCGTGAGAAAACGAACTAGGGCGAAGAGCAATAAAGGTTTTATTATGAAGAAAACTTTTCAAGCAACTTTAATAATCGTTCTTCTCTCATTTGTGATGCCTCTATCTGTAATTGCAATGTATTTATAGTCTTTTCAAAAAGTTCTTTTTGACTTTCATAATGGTTATTAATGTACCCATAATTTTTATCAATAGTATTATTGTTGAAAGAAATAATCGGGTTATCCTTACTCAATAAGTCTGCTAAAGAAATCTCTAATATGTCCGCAATTTTCTCCGCAATTTCTGTACTTAGTTTGGTTTTACTTAATTCGATTCTTGAATAGGCGTTTTGGCTTACACCTAATCTAGAAGCCATATATTCCTGTGAATAGTTACGAAACTCTCTCAACAATTTTATTTTATTACCAACCATAGCATTGCGAATTTAAGGTTCTTATTAAGCGGTTAAATTAGTCTTTTTTGTTGTTGAATAGTCGGGAGAGGCTAAATATCTTTGAATGTACTTTAAAAACAGCTAAACATCAATCTAAATCTTTTAAAATTGAAACCTACACTTTTAATTTTCTTAACTACCTGGCTATTTTCCTGTAACCAAAGTTCAAACAGTACATCGAATTCGAATGGTGATGACGACAAGATGGAGGTTGTTAAAAATTATTTCCAAAATACATATTCCGTTCAAGTTTCCAATTTTACGAAAACGGATGGATTGGAGCAAGCGGTAATGGGGACAACTGTATATGAATACTATTTTGAATGCAATGTTCATGCAGGAAAGGATTTGTGGATATGTTATTCACATGGAGGCGGAGATAACGGAACTTATTGGCTGGAAACAAACAAAAATTATCATGTAACAGGAAGCATGGAAATTCAAAAATTTGAATCGGGATGGAAACCATCCGGTTCTACTCCTCTATGCCTAAAATCAAAGTCAGATTTATAATATTTCGCCACGTCCGAACATTATTATGATTAAAGCTACTTTGGATAGTGAAGACAAGTACCTGTATCATTTAACTACATTTTAGATGAAACAATTAGCCATAGAAGAGTGCTTTCTAAAACTTCGATTAAAAAACCAAATTTTTACCACATAGTAAACTACATTTTATGAGACAATTTATTTCTTTAATGCTAATTACATTTTTGATTTCATCTACACTATTTGCGCAAAGCAATAAAAGTGGAAAATCTGAAAATTCGAGATATAATCCAAGATTTTCATTTGAACCTCCAACAAGAGATAGTGTTGCTATTTCCAATATTACAGTTGCATTATTAAAGCCCGTATTTATTGATAAGGATATTGCGAGTGCCGGCGCTCCTTGGAATAATTTTTCAAGCAGTATGCAGAATGATATTGAAGGATTGCTAATAGCAAAAGGTCTTAAAGTGCGAGGTCCATTTAACACACAAGATGAGATGGTTTTTAATGATAAAAAAAACTCAGACTTTACTTTTTTGATCTCGCTTGATTTGAGGTTAGACGATCAAAGAACTGGCAAAGATGTATTCCAACTCCTAGCTACTTCTAATCAGGTAGTAAAAGTAACTAAAGGCAGTGTTTCAATTTCGCCTGAAATTACATTAACAGCTATTTCAAATTTTTCAGGAGAAAAACTTTGGAAAAAAAGGCTCCCACTTACACAAATGAATTTCATTTATGTTGGGACTGTTAAATGGGATGGCGGATTTCCGACTATTTTAAGAGAATTAGAACTTGAAAATAATTTTTATAATCCATTAGCAAAAGATTTAGAAGAAATTTATAAAGAAGGATTAAAAACCATGTGGAATCAATTTGATGTAAATGAAATGAAAATGATAGCAAATGAAGCTCAAAAGGAAAGATCAACCGATTCAAAAGATAAACAGTAAATTAGACTATCCAAAAAAAATTCCCCAGCTCTTGGTGTTGCTACCAAGAGCGTTTGCTTCTATCTCCGCTACTTCGCTTGATTGAGCAATGCAACATAATTCACCTTTTGCAGTGGTTCGTGTCCTCACCATAGTCGTCAACTTAAGCTTTTTGTAGAGCCGTAGGCTCGAATTTGTTTTGTAACAACGGGTTTTAACCCGTTGCTACAAATGATATTTTATCAGAGTGCCGTAGGCACGGTTCATTTAAAGTTATCACTTTTATATATGCCGAGCCTACGGCTCCCTTGCTTTGGTTCGTGTCCGCAATAAAATAAAAGTTGCCCCGGTGCGTGTCCCCCTTGCTTTGGTTCGTGTCCGCAATAAAATAAAAGTTGCCCCGGTGCGTGTCCCCACGCACCGGAATAAAACATAATAAAGAAAGGTTCGTGGAGACATGAACTTTGGCAGCTTTTCGATGTTGTTGGTGTTACCCATTCGCTTCAATCTTCGCTAATGTAAAAGCCCAATAAAATTATTACAGTAAAAGTGTGCGACGCAACAAAAGCTTCACAAATAACTTCTGCTCGGCCCAAAAAAATAAATGCCCGCTTTAATAAGCAGGCATATTATAAAAGCGTGGTAGTAATATTTATTTCTTCTTTGCCGCAGCTTTTTTCGCAGCAACCTTTTTAGGCGCTGCAATTTTCTTTGCGGCTTTTTTTACAAACGCATCGGGCATTTGTGTTTCAATCATTTTCTTTATAGCATCAATGGGAATTACAGCAAGGTCTTCGGCAGTATATTTTTCATTCTCTGCTTTGCGGCCTGTAATCTTGAGCATCTGTTTTCCAAAACGTATGAACGGGCCCCAGCGGCCATTTTCAATGGATATTTTTTCTTCGGGCCACTGCTGTATGTAGCGGTTGCTTTCTTTTTCGAGTTTCTTTTCTATCAACTCTTCACAATCTTTTTGTGTAA
>JANXWM010000447.1 GCA_025351145.1 Chitinophagaceae bacterium | reverse complement strand
TATTCAAGACTCTTAATATTACCAACCGAAAAATAGCTCACATTCAGTTCAAGTTCTTTTACCGCTTCACGCATGACAAAACTGGTCTTCATTATCTCAAGCTCGTCGCCTACATTGGTCTTGCTGTTAAATAAATTAAGGTCACTTAAAATATCTTGCTGGCTTACCCCACCTGATTTATCATTCTTGATCAGCACCTTTGCACTGGCACTGTAAATGGGAGTAGTATACCTTAAATAAAGATAGGCGCATCCCAAAGAAAAAAGGAGCGCAAAAGCAAACCAATGCCAGTAACTGAGATACTTGAAAATGGTCTGTTTGAGAACAGTTTCCTGATCTCTAACACCGTTTGCAGGATCTGTTGATATTGGTTGGTTTCTGGTCATATATTATGATTAGTGAAAAAAATAAGTGTATTTATTTAAATACATTCACCATGATGGCAACAAGGCTGATACTGGCAGTTAAAATGCTGATATTTCGCACGGTTTGTACATCAGTTGCAGCGATCCTGGTTTTATTGGGTTCCACATACACCACATCATTCTGTTTTAGATAATAATAGGGGGATTGAAAAATATTGCTCGAATTCAGGTTCATACGTATAAATTTTCGCTGCCCGTTTTCTTCTCTGATAAGCAGAATATTTTCCCGCTTTCCGTAAATGGTAAGGTCTCCGGCTAGCCCAATGGCATCTATGATGGAAATACGCTCACTTTGCAGGGTATAGGCTGCAGGATGTGTCACTTCTCCCAAAATGGTGACCTTGTAATTAAGGATACGTGCATTTACAATCGGTTCTTTTAGGTATTGATCAAGTTTTTGGGCAAGTGTATCTTTTAAACGGCTGATCGCAAGCCCTGCAATAGCCAGTTTCCCCAATACGGGGAAATCAATCCTGCCTTCCTTATCAACGAGGTAACCATAGGTGATGGCCCCCGATGGCCCGGTGGTAATAACCGCATTTCCTTGTGCCTGCGTCAATCCGGGTGAAACAGGGTTGGTATTACCTAGGTTAAAAAGGGCGGTGGCCTGTGGGTTAATACTGCTGATAATGATTTCTACAATATCATCAGGTTGAATATGAGCTTCGTAGGTACCGTGCATTACCTGCGAATAGATTTTGCTGGTATCGGTGAGATCCTGGAAATAGGCAACATTTTTCGAATTGTAACAGGAAGAAAACAGCAATAGCGAAATAATAATAAATACTACCCATTGAAGGTATCTCATAGTTATATAACTTTAAAGTGTACAGCCAAAAATTAAGCTGCAAATATAGCTCGATTGCTACAAAATGCCTGCTAATACCATTCCATATTTAAAGCTATGTTCCTTTTTGCCTCGCAAAAAAAATGATAGAGAAAACAAATTAAAATTATTATTTACTGATAACCAATCATATATAATAGGTAATCCCAAAAAGTGTATAAAGAATACTGGTTAATTAGAGGGGGTACCTTAACAATAAGACCTTATTTGGGATACGCAAAGTCCAATAAAATACCCATATTGCCGGATATTGCGCATCTTGGCCTTCTCAATAAAGAACCAACCAAATAGATCTTGCTGCAAATAATAAATACACTTAAACAAAATACCAGCTTTTCATTAGAAGGGAATTTTTTCTTTCTATCCCCGCTGAAGTCAATCAGGCGGAGATTTTATTCTCGAAAGAAAAAAGAATAGAAAATGGGCATCCATTAAGTCCCCTTTTTCAAAACGGGTAATAATTAAACATTTGGACTGCCCAATAAAACAAACTAGACCTCAAATTACATCAACCCGAAAAGCAAAAAAGTCCAAAGCACATTTCTTCTCAATAAAAACACAGTTAAACATCAGGACAGCTCAATAAAGTTATCACTGCCGCAGCCACTTTAGTACAAAAGCCGATCAGGGCCTTTGAAGGGAATGTGCTAAAATCGACGAATGAGATTCGCGAAGCCAAATAAAAAAATATGAATGGACTGAGCAATTCTTTCCTTTCTTGAATTTTTCTTGCTCAACTGAAGTCAATCAGGCGGGGATTCTTTTTTTTCAAGAAAAAAGGACAGAAGGATAAAATCAAAAAAAGAAATATCAATCAAGAATAATTGCTTCCCTAAAAAACCTCATTGATAGGGATAAAAATGGGCATCCCTAAACTACTCTGCTTTAAAACGGGTAATAATTAAACATTTGGATTGCTCAATAAAGTTACCACTGTCGCAGCCACAGTAGCAGATAAGCCGATCAATGTGGAACGAAAGGAATGGGCTTGTACATCATTCCTTTCTTGAATTTTTGGTTCTTTTTTTTCAAGAAAAAGAACAGAAGATAATAATTCCAAAAAAGAAATAATGCCCCATAGAAAGATAGGCATAAAATCACATCCATCAAAAGCAAAAAGCGCTAAAAAATACTTCTTTCCGATAAAACCATAAATAAACATCAGGACTGCCCAATAAAGTTACCCAAGCCGAAGTCACAGTAGTACAAAAGCCGACCAGGGCCGGTGAAGGGAATGTGCTGTATATCATCCCTTCTTGAATTTTTGGTACTTTTTTTTCAAGAAAAAAGAACAGGAGATTAAAATCGAAATTAATAACTATCCTTTAGAAAAAACAAGCTCTGCCGAAAAACACTTTAGAAAAAAAATCTTGTATTTTTTTGAATGTGTGCAAAAGTTATACAAACCGATGTGCTCCATAAAGTTCCCGCCACAGAAGCCAAAGTAATTCAAAAGTCAAATAGCGCTGCCGAAAGGAATGGGCTGTACATTATTACTTTCTTGAATTTTTGGTCCTTTTTTTCAAGAAAAGGATAGAAGGATAAAATCAAAAAAAAGGAAATATCAATCAAGAATAATTGCTGCTCTAAAAACCATGTTGGTAACGATCAAAATGGCATACACAATGTACTTTTTTCAAACAGGTGATAATTAAAACATCTGGACTGCACAATAATGTTTCTATAGCCGAAGTTACAGTAATACAAAAGCCGACCAGGGCCGGTGAAGGGAATGTGCTGTATATCATTCCCTTCTTGAATTTTTAGTCCTTTTTTTCACGAAAAAAGAACAGAAGACTAAAATCGAAATTAATAACTATCCTTTAGAAAAAACAGCTCTGCCGAAAAACACTATAGAAAAAAATCTTGTATTTTTTTGAATGTGTGCAAAAGTTATACAAACCGATGTGCTCCATAAAGTTCCCGCTTCCGAAGCCACAGTAATTCAAAAGTCAAATAGCGCTGCCGAAAGGAATGGGCTGTACATCATTCCTTTCTTGAATTTTTGGTCCTTTTTTTCAAGAAAAAAGGACAGAAGGATAAAATCAAAAAAAAGAATATCAATCAAGAATAATTGCTGCCTTAAATAAACTCATTGATGAGGGTAAAAATGGACATCCCTAATTACGCTATTTTAAAAGGGGTAATAATTAAACATCTGGACTGCCCAATAAAGTTACCACTGCCGCAGCCACAGTAGCACATAAGCCGATTTTAATGTTGAACGAAAGGAATGGGCTGTATATCATTCCTTTCTTGATTTTTCTTTGTTACATCCTGAGCGAAGTCGAAGGGTTGTATCAAGTCCGAAGCTTCGGACAAAGAAAGTGACAATTAGACTCTTTAGCAAGAAATCCCTGTAAACTAAAATTTATCTGTAATCATAAGCGTGTTTTCTACTACCGAAATATAATATCATTCCTTTCTTGAATTTTCATGCCCAACTGATGTCAATCAGGCAGGGATTCTTTTTTTCAAGAAAAAAGAACAGAAGATTACAATTAATTTTCCCGACCCCCGCAGGCCAATCGGATAAGGGATTGTCAGGAAAAGAACACAAACGTCTGATTACCTCCAGTTCATAAACACACAATACCCACCCGCACACCCCCTTTAAAAAAGAAAATAATTAATAAAAACAAACATTCGTATGTATTTTTTTATTAATTTAAATTTTAAAACCAAAACAGCTTTAAACACCGAACACGACCTTTACGAAAATCAACCAGTTCAAACAAGCCATTTTTTGTCTTAAATCCTCGTACACTGTAGAAGACAGCACATCAATTGCGTTACCCTGAAACAATTTTCGGCACTGGCTTGCTGGGAGATGCAGCAGGAAAAAGTGTCGTTTCATGTAAACCCTTAACAATTGAACTGCTTATTCAATAAATTGGCAGATTTAATAACCAACGAACTGGCTCCCGGCAGGCTCCGCAATGAATCAGTTCTGCCGGAAACCAGCCTTCCCGAATGGAATGCAGCTATCGCCGAAATCGAAACCATAAAAACACTGCTGTGGCAGCACATAGCAGAATTAAAAAGCAAAAAAGAAAAAGCAATATGGATAGAATACTGCCTGTCGTCCTGTATGATACTATCCGATCAGCTTTTTAAATATGAAAAAGATCTGTATCCGGCTCCCGAAGAAAACCACATTCGCCATTACCTGTCTGGATGCACGAGGCTCCGGCAGGAGATACTTGCACTAATGATTTTTATAACCAGGCATTTTAAACAGTATTGCAACAAAAGCTTGCCCTTACCAAAAGCTGCTCAGTACCTGGTATGGAAGGAATTGAACGAGTGCATCCTTTCCTTTAAAAAATTATTACAGGAGAAAGAGTTCGGCAAACAACCGCTGGAGTTAGTCATCGGGGCTTTAAAAGATTATAAAGGAGAAACGGACGGTCAGTTATTCAGCTGGCGGCAATGGTCTTACATGCTTTCATTAAACTCGGAAATAAAAGACCTCTTGGAAACCGGCAGGCAATACGAAGCTGATACAGTATCGAATTTCTTTACAAGGACAAACTTCAATGAACTGGCGTTGGCCGAGCATCTGTTTGAAACCATCAGGCAGGAAATTATACAGGTAGAAAACAGGGATCAACAGCTTAAACTTTGGAACTTTTATAAAAACAAGTACCTGTTTTCAATTTCCGCTCAAAAACAAGGTCTGCACAAGCGACTGCCGTCGCTGAAGAATATAATGATTAGTATGATAAAGGAAGAAATAAAATATACAATTTGGCAATGGAATGCGGTTAACCAGGCAGGGGATATACGACCCGCTATATCTTCACCACCTGAAATAATAAAAACAAATCTTTCCGTGGAAGCATTGGGGCTTTTCATCAGCTTGCTGCAGGATGCTGCTGTGATAAAATATAAGAATAAAAAGCAGCTGGTAAGCAGGATTGCAGCCGCTTGTCATACACTCAATACAACAACCATTTCACCCGAAAGTCTGCTAAATAAATCCTACAAACCTGGTTCAGCTGCAATAAAAATGGTAAAAGATTACCTCTTCGAAATGATTAAAGTCTTGCATGATTATTAACGGCACTTTTTTAGCCTGTCTGCCCCAAAATTCTTTCAGGAATGGAGTGAATACTGTAAAGTTATCCTGGTAACATCCAATTAGACATGTAAAGTTTTTTCAGTACAAGGCAGTATAAGACAGGTTGTATTTTGTTCAAAATCTGCAAAAATTGAAATATCCTTACTCCCTGCATACTCCCTATATACTCCCTATTTAGTCCCTCCCCGTCTCGCCCTCTTGCCGTCTTTTCGACGAGGAGGTACGGCAAGGAAAATCTCGTTGTTGATGAGTGAGATTTCTCCCTTGCGGTCGAAATAATATAGGATCGCAAAAGCCCATACATCATTCGAACGCACAGGAGTGCAGCCCGAGTTCCCCGGCTGTACTCCCCGCCGAGGTTCCGAAAAGCTTTCGGAATGCCACGCCTTTGATAGATGCCATAAAAGAGGAACTTCGAACCGGGCGTGGCAAGGAACCATGAGCAAAGAACTTATGCCCTGCTAAAAATATCTACGGTACAATTTGGGTTAAACATCCCATGCTAACATCTTTCTAAGTACCCCGTCTCTTTAGCTAAACAATATCTATTCTACAACTAACTGAAGATCAATAAATTAAAATAGGTTGTGCAACCGCTGTGACTGTTCCGGCATTACCGTACGCAGTAGATTGCACCCGTAATGAATACCACATGTGGCCCTGTCTGTAGCAGGGAGATTACAGTAAACAAACATTTTTTAAAAATTAAAAACTTATCATTATGGCACGTCAAAAAGGTATCCTTCCCATTGAAGGAACAATCGGTAACATCACTTTTTTTAAATCACAGGACGGCTATATGGTCCGTGAAAAAGGGGGCGTATCTGCCGATAAAATTGCGAACGACCCTGCATTTGCGAGAACCCGCGAAAACAATGCAGAATTTGGCAGGGCCGGGAAAGCTTCCAGGCTCCTGAGAACAGCGCTTCGCGGCACTTTGCAGCAGGCTTCAGACAGCCGTGTGGTTGGGCGCCTTACCGCAAGGATGATGGATGTAATTCATGAAGACACCGTAAATACCCGCGGGCTCAGGAATGTAATTGACGGTGAAGCGCTTTTACTGGAAGGTTTTGAATTCAACATCCAGGGTAAATTGGGCACTACCCTCTTTGCACCGTACACTGTTACACTCAACCGCACTACGGGTGAAGCCTCCATCAGTATTCCGCCATTTGTTCCGGCAAACCTGATCGCTGCTCCCGGTGGTACTACCCATTTCAGGTTTTCAATAGCGGCGGCCTCCATTGATTTCGAGGAGGAAGCATTTATTGTGGAAACAACCGGCTCTGGCTACCTGCCACTGGACAAACTGCCCACAGCGGTGCTGGGCCTGTCTGTATCATTGCCTCCTGCCGGCACACATCCCATGTTTCTTGCGTTGGTAGTTGAATTTGTACAGGACGTAAATGGCACAAAATATCCGCTAAACAACGGGGCATTCAATCCCGGAGCGGTAATCAAGGTCGATACACCTTAAGCCGGGTATTAAAACTGGCCACGGGCTCAGCCACGGTCAAAATAAACAATCCCGGGTAATTCCGGGGTTGTTTTAAAAGGACTCATTAGTCAAATCAATGCTTCACCATTTAAAAAAGGAGGTTCCCATGAATGGGCACAATTTCAGTAATTCCACCATTACTGCAACACTGGCGGGCGTGCTTTTGGGTTTATACAATGCACTTGATACGGATGAATTTCTGAATACGGTAATGATGGCAGCCATTGGCGCCGTAGTAAGTTTTGCCGTTTCCTCCTTACTCAGTGCCATCACAAAAAAACGTAAACCCTGACGCCAAAGGTTCCGGATTACCGGAACCTTTTTAATTGTTTGCCCCGCAGCATGGATGCTGACTTACGCCGCAAATTGCTAATAATATAAACCCAGTTTGCAAATCGACGAAGGGGATTCGCGAACACAAAAAACAAATAAAAGCCTTAGTGAGCACTCTTAGGTTGTCCTTCATTTTTCTTTTGTGCGACCTCCGGTTCCGGCTGCCTTTTTTGCGCCAAGCCTCAAGCTTCGGACAAAGAAGGTAAATACACCATGTATAGATGTTAGTTTAGCTCCAACTAAAATATTGTAAAAAGAAATTTAAAAACTAAACCGAAATGTGTGGCGCTGGCCTGGACAAATGCGCGGAAATCGACGTAAGGAGATTCGCGAACACAAAAAAACAACAAAAGCCCCCGTGAGCACTCTCAGGTTGTCCTTGATTTTTCTTTGTTACTTTCTTTGTATCAAGACAAAGAAAGTGACAACTATTATATCAAAACGAAATCCCCTTTACAAAAAGACACACTATAATAAAGAGACTTATTAAGGTATATATATTGGCCTGAACAAATGAGTGGAGCATTCAGATTACCCTTGATTATTCTTTTATGCAACCTCCCATTCCGGTTGCCTTTCTTGGAACCAGTCCCGATGCAGATTGCACAAGCGTCAAGCTAATTTTTATTTACTATCTCCAAAATTCAATGTTTTAATGCTCAAGCCGCATGGCTTCGTTGTCTCAACAGCGCTGCTTTCGCTTCTTTGGAAAAAAATGCTGCGCATTTTTCCAAAGAAGCCTTTGGCGAAACCGAACCGAAAAAGGCGCCTTATGAGACAACTGGGACTAACGTAGAAGAGCATGTACTAAAAGGGCTGAAATCGTTTCCACGCTTGTATTTGAACCAGCCGGAAACTTTTTTTAGCTTGACGTCTATGCGAAGCAGACAGGGATCAATTACAACGCTTCATGCAAAGAAAGTAAATACAATAATGCAAAAAATGTCAGCCTTAGCTCTGGTCAACATATTACCCAAACAATTAAAAAATAAACCGAAATGTATTATGCTGGTTACCGGCAAATGCGCGGCGTTCAGGATGAACTTGATATCTGCCTTCTCATTTAAAAGCAGCAACTGTTTAAATATTTATTACAACCACATTTCCATTCTGATATCAGCCCTTGCATACGGTGTGGCGGTAATAGGCACTTCAACAAATCCAAGTTTATCGTATAAATTAATGGCGGTTGTAAGGATACGGTTCGACTCAAGCCATAACCTTTTGGCACCAAGTTGCTTCGCTTCATCTATTACAGCAAGCCCGAGTTTTTTACCAATCTGCTTTCCGCGCAAACCTTCTGCCACGGCCATCTTGGCCAGTTCAAACTCATGCTCACCGGTTTTAATCAATGCACAGGTTCCAGCAATTTCACCATTCAACTCGGCAAAAAAAATATTGCCCCCATCCTTAATAATATGTTCAGCAGGATGGTCTAACTGTTCAGTATCATGTGCTTCCACGGTAAAGTATTTTGCAATCCAGGCAATATTCAGCTGCTTAAAGCTTACACTAAGTTCAGGCGCATACGGCAATATATTTACCTCATGTAATAGCTCAGCCATAGTATCAGGGGTTTAATTTTTTGAACCGTTTATAATAAGATTCTTTTTCCAGCAATGCTTCTGTTTCCTGCAATGCTTTCAATAAGTGGTGCTGCTGTTTGGCAAACAGCAGTTTATTGGTTTTATAAATTTTATTCCACACCAGTTGAAATTCAGGCAGGGCTTTGAGGCCTTTCTTAGAAAGGCTGAGCAAACGTTTACGGCTGTCGTGCGGCGGTTTCACCGATTCGATGTATCCTTTCTTTTCAAGTTCTTTCGCTAGGTTAATAACACCGGGATGAGAAAGGCTGAGCTCATCGGCAATTTCCATAATACTGATAGAGCCCCTTTTACTGATGAGGTAAAACAGTGTAAAGTATTTGGTTTCAAAATCGAGATGATGCTCAGTATATATTTTCATTACATCCTTAGCAATACTGTCGTACAGCCTTTTCATCCTTGCACCAATTGCCAGTTCAGCCAGCTCATCAATAATATTTATCGGCATATATGTAATTAATTACGTAACCAATTACATAAAATTAGTAAAGTACTATTTTACAGCCAAATATTTTTTACAGCCCACAAAAAAAGCAGTACAATGCCGTTACTGCTTCAGTTATATCTTTTAGAAATTGATTTTAGTTTTATGATTCCGGCATTCGTATTTCATAGCATCGTCCCTTGCGTCGCAATCCGTTCAACACCTGAATAAAAATTAGGCTAAGGCTGATTGTCAATTGACATTTTTCAACCATACCACCAGCCTAATACCTTCCAAAATAATAACGTTCAATCAGGCTTCCGTTGAAATAAGTAGCCACAAACTGGTTGCCGTAGAAATTGACATTATCAAAAGAAAAATCAATGGCCCCGTGTGTGTAGTAGTCGCTCAGGTGTATTACCAGTTGCGGATGTATGCCGTTATAAAAGCTACCATATTCATCATAATAACTGCCACTGGAATTGGTGATATACCAGTTGCCCTGCATGGTTACCGCACCTTCGGTATATTGAGCTGTTCCGTTACTGCTAAAATAGAATGTACCATTTTCAACACCGGTATAAAAAGGCTGCCAGCTATAGGCATCGCCTTCGGAGGCAGAAGTCAGTACCCAGGAACCTGCAATAGGCTCAACAACAGCTGGTGTGTCAACAACTTTAATACAGCCGGATAAAAACCAGGCAGCAAAGAGGATGTAAGAGGAACGTACAATTGATTTCATAACTTATGTTTTAATTGTGTAAAAATTTCTTGCAACCATACCTGTTGCTATTTTACTATGATGCAATTCTTTCGCCATAATCATGTACTATTTTCCTTAAGCAGTTCAATTAGATATTTTTTAACGGCACGTGAAAAAAAAGATAAAAGGGTTTATGGCTGTAACATTTCTGCAACCGGCATTTTGAGCCTTTCTTTGCGCCAGCATAACTTTACTGTTTTAAACTAATATGCAATGGCCGTAATTAAACTTGTACAGGGGGATATCACCAACCAGAAAGTGGATGCGATTGTGAATGCAGCCAACACTTCGTTGCTTGGCGGAGGAGGTGTGGATGGTGCTATACACCGTGCCGGTGGGCCGGAAATATTAGAAGAATGTATTGCAATCAGAAATAAACAGGGCGGCTGCAAAACAGGTGAAGCTGTAATTACAACAGGCGGTACCCTGGCCGCAAAATATGTAATACATACGGTTGGCCCAGTTTGGAATGGCGGCAATAATAATGAAACACAATTACTGGCAGGCGCTTATAAAAACAGTTTATTGCTGGCGTGCAAAAACAATATTGAAAGCATTGCCTTTCCCAACATCAGCACGGGTATTTATGGCTTCCCAAAACAGAAAGCTGCGATGATTGCTTTTAATACTGTAAGAGAATTTTTGTTTGACAACACGGTGATAAAAGACATTTATTTTGTGTGCCATGATCAAGAAAACTATGCTGTTTATGAATCGCTGATGGAATTATTTAAATTGTAACAGCGCTTATACATTTAGGTTTTGAACCCAGATTTTGAAGTAGAATTTTTTGAGCCCAACAGTAAATTTTTTATGGCATCGTCCCTTGCGTCGCACACTTGTACTGCAGAATATAACTGAGCTTTTAACAGCCAATACATCCTATTACAAAATCCGGGTTGAATGTTGTATTGCACAGCCCCATATAGTTATTCAGTACAAGGGTGCGACGCAAGAAAAGCTTTATAGTATTCCAATTGCCCGGTCAATAAAATGTATCCTGTATTATTTTATTTCTACTTTTTTCATATCCCCCCTTCCATAAAATACCGGGAAGTACATTAATGCTGCTTTTACCGGATTCAGGGTAAAACGTCCTGTATAGCGTGGTTCAAGGTCTATTTCAAAACGGTGCATGCTTTTGTTTAAGAACGATGCGAAAAGTATTACTTTATCTTTCATGAACTCCTTATGCACTTCAAAATTATCCTGGTTTTTTGATGCATAAATGCAGCCTGCGGGGATGGGTATTTCTATCATTACATAATCTGCGTCTTTCTTTACATCTACATTAATGATCATTTTTATCTGTTCGCCCGATTGAATATTGCTGACAGTAATGTTATTCTTTTCGAAATGGGATTGAATATTGAAATTGTCTGTAACTGCCTGTGGTTGTGGATTCCACAGGTGCTGAAATACGCTGAAATAAGTTAAGCCGCCGCCAGACTTCGAGATATTGAGCTGCTTGATGTTCATATTGTTTGTCCTGAGTTGAAAAGGAAAAGTTTTTACCGTAAAGCTTGTATCGCCGCTTATTTGTACAGATGATGGCTTTGTAAAATTATTGTTTTCTTTTAAAATTTCAGGCAGCACAGCAGCAACAATGGATGCGCTTGCTACTGTATTTGCCCAGTAACCTTTACCGCGTTGCTCCAGAAAATACTGAATGACAGAAGTAAGCATTTGCTGTTTATCTTTTTCATTTTTTAATACATTATAAGCAAGGACAGTTGTTGCGGTTGCGTTGCTGTACCAGGAATAATTTTCTTCGCCCCAATGCATGCCCCCTAACATTCCGGGGATAGATTTACTGATAAGTTTTTCCAGTTGATCCTTGTGCTCCATGTTTAGATTTTGCAGCACCTGCACATATTGCCATTGCTGGTGCAGAGTAAGTGAATCGTAATTTATCCTTGCAAGCAACGGTGCAAAATCAATAACATGATGTGCCTGGCTCATAGTAACAAGTGTTGCTAATAAAACTTCTTTCTTTACAACCGCTAATTGATTTTGAAGAAAGAGCAGCCCGTTCCTGATGCTA
>JANXWM010000429.1 GCA_025351145.1 Chitinophagaceae bacterium | reverse complement strand
CAAAACAACACATCAGGTGTTTCGCCATTCATCATCATTTCTGCCATGCTGGGAACTTTCATAAACAACAAACATTTTTTCAAATGTAGGGCAAAATAAAATTGAAAGATTTATGAGCCGGGGTTTCGAACTTAAATGAAGCTTTACTTGCGTCGCACTCTTGTACAGTTGCATTATGAATGAGCTTTTACCGAAGCGAAGATTGAAGCGAAATGTTCCTGGTTGGTTATCAACATTGCCGGAGAGACAATAAGGACTAATATTTAGATGGTTCATAAATATTTTCTGGATGATTTTTTTTCTCCTCTTCAAACTCTTTTTTCTTTATTTTTTTATCTTCTATTTCCTTCCAAACAGGGCCATTCCAAAAGCGTATATCGTTGAGATTATACAGATACCTTGATTTTCCATTGTTGTCTTTAGATGCAAGCATTCTAAAATAAAATTCTCTGATTGTATTTGACAGTTTTTGTTCATCATAATAATTTGTATATAAAACATCATTCAGCCAATATAATTCAATCGTATCATTTTGAAGAATTCCAAAATAACAAGAACCGTCATAATACCAATCAAATTTATTGTTCGGATCTAATTGCTTATAGGTAGGATTTTTTGTCATTACGAATACTGCTAATCTATTGAAGTTTGGGCTATAAAGAATACTGTCAACTATCAATTCCGTAGAATCGAAATAATCATCTGCATAAAAAGATCCCTCATGATTTTGTAACAAAAATTTTAGCTGTTTTAAAATCTTGATACTATCTCTTGAATACTCATCTTTTTTTATTTCAACATGGCTTAAAAATTCTTTTGGCGTATCTGTGTTCTTTTGGAATTCCAGCCACCCATATACATATTTAAAATACAAGAACGTCAGCCCAAAAAGAAGTAATACAACAATAAGTACAATTGACTTTTTTTTCATAACATTTGGTATTCAAATTTACTTCCTAAAGTTTCTTTAGCCCTTGTTGATCGCCTGACCAAACAACGATTCGCTTAGATCTACGCGTCGGTAAAAGCTCAATATATAATCCAACAGTACAAAAGTGCGACGCAAGGAACGATCAGCAGTGAACTAAATGTTGGGTTCATAAATAATTCCCGGAATAGATGCAATGAGTTGTTTGGTATATGCTGTTTGCGGGTGTAAATACAACTCTTCTGCATTGCCGGTTTCTTCTATTATGCCTTTGTTCATCACCATAATGCGGTCGCTGATATAACGTATAACAGAAAGGTCGTGCGAAATAAACAGCGCGGTAAAATTGAACTCTTTTTTAAGATCGTTGAGCAGGTTTAGCACCTGTGCCTGCACGCTTACATCGAGTGCGCTAACACTTTCGTCGCATACAACAAACTTTGGCTGCAACGCCAAAGCCCTTGCTATAACAATGCGCTGCCGCTGCCCGCCACTGAATTCGTGCGGGTAACGGTTATAATGATCTGCAGAAAGATTTACTTTTTCAAGCAGTTCAATCACCTTTTGTTTGCGTTGTTTTTCTGTAGCAAAAAGGCGGTGCACTTTTAAAGGCTCGGCAATGGCATCGCCAATTTTTTTGCGTGGGTTAAGTGAAGAATATGGATCCTGGAAAATGATCTGCATCTCTTTGCGCATTAACCTGAATTCTCTGCCTGTTGCTTTGGATATATCTTTATTATCGAAAAATATTTTACCATTTGTTGGCGGTATCAATCCCAGCAAACAACGGCCCAGCGTGGTTTTACCGCAACCGGACTCCCCTACCAGCCCGAGTGTTTCGCCTTTGTATATTTCTAAACTTACATCGTTTACGGCTTTATTGTAATCAGTTACTTTACCCAAAAATGTTGTATGTGCCGGGTACCATACTTTTAAATTTTCAACTATAATAAGCGGCTGTTCAATTATTAATTGTTCATTATTAATTATTAATTCCCCAGTTGAATTTTGAACTAAAACTGTAGTTGTTTTCTCAACAATATTTCCTGCTTCATCCACTTCCATAAAATCACTCACTACAGGCAATCTTTCACCTTTATTATGTAATGCAGGCCTGCATGCAAGCAGCGCTTTTGTATAGGCATGCTGTGGATTAGTGATCAATGATTTTGTTGAGCCCTGCTCCACAATTTTTCCTTTGTACATAACGATGATCTTATCTGCAATCTCACTCACCACGCCAAGGTCGTGACTTATAAAAATAACACCCATCCCCTGCTGTTGCTGAAGTTTACGTAAGAGTTGCAAAATATTTTTCTGCACTGTAACATCGAGTGCGGTTGTAGGTTCATCGCAGATGAGCAGTTGAGGATTGCAACTCATAGCCATGGCGATCATTACACGCTGCTTTTGTCCGCCGCTTATTTCATGCGGGTAACGGCTGTACATTTTTTCGGGAGAAGGCAATTGCACCTGTTTGAATAATGCTATTGTTTGTGCCTTTGCTTCTTCGCTGCTTATCTTTTTATGCAACAGCAACATTTCTGCGACCTGGTGGCCACAGGTTTGTACCGGGTTTAAAGAACTCATGGGTTCCTGGAAGATCATGGCGATTTTATTGCCACGTACAGCCTGCATCTGCTGCTGCGAAAGTTGCAGCAGATCAGTTTCATTTCCATGTTCATGAAAAATTATTTTTCCACTTGTATAAAGAGCCGGAGGCGTGGGAAGCAACTGCAATATGGATAAGCAAGTAACTGATTTTCCGGAACCAGATTCACCAACGATAGCCACAACTTCACCTTTATTTACAGTAAGAGAAATATTGTGCAATGCATGTGATATAGCATTGTTGGTAACAAAATCCACACAAAGGTTTTCTATGTTAAGCAATGGCTCCATTCAATAAATTTAAAACTTCAAATGCCTTACGGTTGCGCCGTTATTGATAAGCTGCTTCAGCGAATCAATACCAATTTTTAAATGCTTGTCTACAAATTGGGAAGTAACTTTTTTATCGCTCTTTTCTGTTTTAATCCCTTCCGGTATCATGGGCTGATCGCTTACCAGTAATAATGCACCTGTGGGAATTTTATTTGCAAAGCCCACCATAAAAATGGTTGCAGTTTCCATATCAATGGCGTAAGCCCGTATTTCTTGAAGGTATTCTTTAAACTCTTCGTCATGTTCCCAAACGCGGCGATTGGTAGTGTAAACGGTGCCCGTCCAGTAATCAACTTTATAGTCGCGGATCGTTGTTGAGATGGCTTTCTGCAAAGCGAATGCAGGTAACGCCGGCACTTCAGGGGGAAAATAATCATCCGACGTTCCTTCGCCCCTTATTGCAGCAATGGGCAATATTAAATCGCCAAGCTTATTTCGTTTTTTAAGACCGCCGCACTTGCCTAAAAATAAAACTGCTTTTGGTTTTATGGCACTCAGCAAATCCATTACTGTTGCGGCTCCCGGGCTACCCATGCCAAAATTGATAATCGTAATTCCTTCTGCCGTGGCGCATTGAAAAGGGCTTTCTGTGCCCATCACTTTTACCTTATTCCATTCAGCGAATTTGTGTACGTAGTTGCCAAAGTTGGTAAGCAAAATGTACTTTCCAAAGTTCTTTAATTCTTCTCCTGTATAGCGGGGAAGCCAGTTGTTTACTATTTCTTCTTTTGATTTCATAAGTTGTGTTTTTTGTGAAGCCGGTTCAATGTTAAAAGATAATTATTAACCGGGCGACAGATACTTTATTGATACTTTGTTGCGTCGCACTCTTGTACGTTCGTCTCTTTATTCAGCGCTTCCAATGCAGTCACGCCGCAATTTTACCTGATTGTCTTTTACAAAATGCGTTCAGATAAATTCAGTAAATATACTAAAAGAGTTTTTTGTGTTGGTACATTTGCGCATGCAGCGAATTGTATACCCGGCATTCCCGTTTAAAATAAAACAGGAAAATAATGCCGAACTTATTTTCGATGAAGTGAGAAAAAAATGGGTGCGCCTTACACCTGAAGAATGGGTGCGCCAAAACTTTCTTCAATATCTTTTGCAGGTAAAAAAATATCCATCTTCCATACTCGCAGTAGAAAAAGAAATTAAACTGGGCGACTTAAAAAAGCGCTGCGACATTGTAGTGTACAAGGCTGATAAACCCTGGATGATTATTGAATGCAAAGAACAGGGGGTTATACTAAATGATGCAACTATACAACAGGTGCTTCGCTACAATATTACCTTAGATGTAAGCATACTCGTAATTACAAACGGAGAAACTACACATGCTATTATCGTTAATAAAAACGGCATGCAGGTGCTGGATGTTTTACCAGAATGGAATGCATGATTTTTCGCTTCGGTTGTATTGGCTGTTGAAGCTAAATAAAATTACTTAAGTACAAGAGTGCGACGCAAGAGAAGCTTCATGCATATTCTTTAGCCAGGCTCAAAAAAACCTTATTCTTTTTTTGAGTATAAATACCTTTAGATTATACTGCCCCTCCCTCTTGCATTTGTG
>JANXWM010000428.1 GCA_025351145.1 Chitinophagaceae bacterium | reverse complement strand
CTACACCAATCATGCCGCCTTCGCCTCCAATTTTTATCAATTTATTATGCACCACTACATCCATTGCATCCTGTAAAGAAAGCCCTTTATACTCCATTAAACAACTTACATCGTAAGCTGCCACAGCACGTATAAACATTTCTCCATGCCCTGTGCAACTGATGGCACAGGTATGGTTATTTGCATAAGTACCGCAACCTATAATAGGCGTATCCCCAATGCGGCCATATTTTTTATTGCTCATGCCGCCGGTGCTTGTTGCAGCAGCAATGTTGCCGTGTATATCGCAGGCAACAGCGCCAACTGTTCCAAATTTTTTATCTTTCACCAGCTCTTCTGGTTTTTGCCGGGAATGATCAAGAGCGTAATCATCAGAATCGCATAAAGCCTTCCATTGGTCGTGCCGAAACTGCGAAAAGAAAAATTCATCCGGCTCAGTTTTTATGCCTTGCTTTTCAGCAAAATCATTCGCTCCTTTACCGCTTAAAAAAACATGATTGCTGTGGCGCATTACTTCTGTGGCAAGTTCAACAGGGTTGCGCACATTGCGCACACCGCTTACTGCGCCTGCTTGCAGATTATTTCCATCCATGATGGCTGCATCCATTTCGTGCAAACCCAAATTTGTAAAAACAGAACCCCGGCCGGCATTAAAAAGTATATTGTCTTCAAGAACAGCTACTGCGGCCTTTACTGAATTTACCGCTGTACCACCTTCTTCTAAAACTGCAAAACCTGCACTCAGTGCATCTTTGAGACCTTTAAGATAAGCCAGCTCCAGTTCGGGTGTCATATCCTCTTTAAGAATCGTTCCTGCCCCTCCGTGTATAACCAGCGTAAATTTATCCATACGTGTAAGTGGGTATTCGCCAACACGGCGAAAGTATATAAATTACACGCTTAAAAATTCTAAGATTTGAAGCAATTCCTTAAAAGACGTTTAAGTTTTACAGACATTTTTTTGATTCTGGTTAACCTTGTACCACTATGGGGTGTTTGGTTCCGCGACTGGAATGCAAAGGAAATATTTCTTGTGTATTGCCTGGAAAGTGTAATTGCAGGCTTATACAACATTGTAATGATGTTTATGACTACCCTTGTAAAAAAGAAAGATGTATGGACTAATGGTACCTCCTCAACAATTATGTCGGGCTATTTCTTCATTTTCTTTTTTGCGTTTCATTATGGCTTCTTCGTCTTTATTCAAATGACTATTTTTCTAGGAGTTGTACAATTTGATAACATACCGTCTCCAGGTGTCTTCGATTTTTTATTTCACTTAACCAGGTACCTTTCGCCAGCAACGCAACAATTATTACTGTTGTTCATAGTAAGTTATGGCCTTGTAATTATAAAAGATTTTGTAATCCCCGGTGTGTACAAAACAGCATCGTTGGGCACACTTATGTTCGCGCCTTATGCCCGGATTTTTATACAGCAGTTCTGCGTAATCATCGGTGCTTTTCTGCTTGAGTTTAATCTTGGAAAAATATTTATAGTGGTATTTGTAATTGTAAAAATATTCTTCGAAATCGTTTTAAATTACCAGAAGCTGATTGAAGAAGCCGGTAAAGGGAAAATAGAAAAACAGGTATAATATTAATTATTTTGGGCCAGGCAATTGAACAGGAATTAAGCGTCCCTTGCGTCGCACTCTTGTACGTTCAGATTATGATTGAGCAAAATACAAAACCGCAGAGATGCGGAAACGCAGAGCAGTCCTGTTCTCTTTGTATCTCTCCGTCCGAAGCTTCGGACTCTGCGGTTTAAATTTTTTATTGTTTGAGTATCCGTACAAAAATATTTTACACAATCAACGCTGCACATTCACTCAAAAGTTTTTCTTTATCTACAGCTACGGTTCCTACTTCTTCGCATACAAGTCCGCCTGCGAGATTGGCTATTTGCGCGGCAAGGGTAATATCTTTTGTAGCGGCATATACCAGTGAGGCAACTGCAATAACCGTATCTCCTGCACCGCTAACATCCGCAATACTCCGCATGTGCGACGGGATGATCTTTGCAAAATTTCCTTTCTGTATATATACCCCTTTCTCAGAAAGTGTAATGAGCGAAATGCGGTGGTGCAATACCGCATGCAATTCGTTGTGAATGTTCTTAAGGGTTTGTTCATTCACTTCATCGAAGAGCATATTGAGCGCTTCTTTTACTTCTTTAAGGTTTGGTTTAAAAATATCTACACCTTGAAAAGAGAAGAAATTTTTGCGCTTGGGATCAACAGTTGTTACAATGCTGTGCTCTTTGCAGTAGGCAATTATTTTTTTAATCAGGCTTTCTGTAAGTACGCCTTTATTGTAATCTTCAAAGATCACCAACGCAGGCTGGTATCTTTTTGCAAACGAGGTAAAATTGCTGTACAACTGATCTTCATCATCTTCTGAAATAAAACCGGTAACCTCTGCATCGAGCCGCATCATTTGCTGGTTGCGGCTGATGATACGGATCTTATTGGTGGTAATCCGTTCACTGCTTTTGATGATGTATTTTGTGTCAATATGTTCAGCCTGCAGTAAATTCATTAGTATCTCCGCATCATCATCATCGCCGGTTACAGTGAACAAGGTAGTTTCCGCACCAAGTGAAACGGTGTTGAGTGCCACGTTGCCTGCACCGCCAATACGCTGTTCTTTTTTGTGCATGGCAACCACAGGAACGGGTGCTTCGGGTGATATACGGTCAACCTTGCCCCACCAGTATGTATCGAGCATTACATCGCCAATTACGGCAACTTTAATGTTTGAAAAATCGTTAAACAGTTTTTCGAAATTCATAGTGCGAAATTTAAAACATGCCTGCAATCGTTATACGAAGGTTGCGGGCTGTTGAAAGTTCAATCTTATTCCTTCAGTACAAGTGTGCGACGCAAGGAACGTTGAATTCATATTCGTCTGCCCGGTCCAAAATATTACTCATTCTTTCTTTGTTCACCACATTTAAAGTCCTCTCTTCAGGGAGGATTTAGGAGGGTTTCTTATTGCTTGCCACCGCAATATAATACAAAGGAATACCGATGAGTGTGATGATCAATCCGGGCCAGGTATATTCTGGTTTGTAAAAAATTAAAAGCCCGCAAAAGGATATGCCCATAATAATATAAATCGCCGGTAACACGGGATATCCGAAAGCTTTGTAAGGCCGCTCTGCATTGGGCATTTTTTTTCGCAAAATAAAAATACCCGCAATAGTGAGCACATAAAAAATAACCACCACGAAAGAAACCATATCGAGCAGGTCGCCATACTTTCCGCTTAAACAAAGTATGGCCGCCATTGCACATTGGGCCCACAGTGCCCATGCAGGCACCGCATTTTTATTGAGTGTCCCTGCATTTTTAAAGAACAGTCCATCTTTTGCCATGGTGTAATAGACCCTTGCACCGGCAAGTATTAAACCGTTGTTGCAACCGAAAGTGGAAACCATGATAAGCACCGCAATAACATAAGTACCAATGCTGCCGTAAATGCCATTTGCAGCCGCAACAGCTACCCGGTTTTGAGGTGCATAAGCTATCTCATTTAAAGGCAGTACCGCCAGGTACATGAGGTTGGTAGAGATGTAAATAACCGTAACAATCAGCGTGCCCAGGAAAAGGCTGAGGCCAATATTTTTCTTGGGATTTTTTATTTCGCCTGCAATAAAAGTAACGTTGTTCCAGGCGTCGCTGCTAAAGATGGAACCAACCATTGCTGTGGCCATTGCTCCGAGCATGGCTGCGCCCATTACGGGTTGCCAGGAAATAATATCCGTGCCGTTGGGTGTAGATGTTTTAATGGAATGCATCATGGTCCAGGGATCGCTCCAGTTAGCATCCCATACTGCGGATTTAGCTGCAAAAAAACCAAAAACAATGAGCCCGAATAATGCAATGAGCTTTGTTGAGGTAAATATGTTCTGTATCCATTTGCCGCCTTTTACACCTTTGGTATTGGTGTAAGTGAGCAGCATAATAAGTGCAATGGAAACCAATTGTGCAGGATAAATTTTTACCGAACCAATAGCAAATAAAATGTTCTCATCTTTTAATTCAAGTGATGGAATAAAGTAACCTGCGAACTTGCTGAAAGCCACGCCTACTGCGGCAATGGTGCCGGTTTGTATTACGGCGAAAAAACTCCAGCCATACAAGAAAGCGATCAGCGGATTGTAAGCTTCCTTTAGATAAACGTACTGTCCGCCAGCCTTGGGAAACATGGCGCTTAACTCGCCATAACTTAATGCTGCAGTCAGCGTCATAAAGCCGGTAAGGCCCCATGCGAGAATGAGCCAGCCCGATGAGCCAAGGTCTTTGAGCATATCGGCACTTACAATAAAAATACCCGAGCCAATCATGCTGCCGGCAACGATCATGGTTGCATCCATTAAGCCAAGACTGGGTTTAAACGACGATGAATTATCCTGCATAATTATTATTTATTTAAAGCCTCTCCGCATGCAGCGGAACATTTAGAGCAACTAAAAAACCCCATCGTTTTATACAATGGGGTTTGAAGATATAAAATATGTTTGAAGTTATTTGATCTTGGTTTTTTGGTAAGCTTCGTTAAGGCCTTTAACTACATCAGGGGTTATGTTTCTCACCGTGTCTTTGTAGTAGAGGTAATCACTTTCATTCGACGCAAAAACAAACGCGTAACCTTTAGCCGCACAATATGTTTTTAAAAAATCGGTGATAGACATTTTTACAGCCTGCAGCTTTTCCGCAGACTCTGCCTGCATTTCCTGGCCAAGGCTTTGTTCTGTTTCTGAATAATCATTTTGCAGTTTAGCCAATGCCTGTTGGTATTCAATTTGTTGGTTTTGGGCAAGGCTTGGACCTTTTTGCTGAAACTCTTTTGCCTTGTCGAGGTAATTATTTTTTATCTTATTCAGTTTATCTGCATTGGCCTGATCTTTTTTGGTGAGTACATCCCTTACTTCTTTGTAATATTCATAATTCTCCTGCAGGGAGTCCAGTTCAAAATAAGCAATTTTAAAAGAGTTTTGCTCGGCAGCTGTGTTGGTGCTTTTTTCATGTTCATCTTTGTTTATATAACTGTAATGCAGGTAAAACAGGTAACCAACAGCAACCACAAGTAAAATATTCAATGCGAGTAAAGCCTTTTTCATCAGCGGGTTTTAAGGCGGTGAAGATAAAAGTATGCTGAAAGAAAATTTGTTAAAGAAACTATAAGAGGGAAATATTTAGCTTAATGAATAAAAGCCTTTTTGAACCAAGCTGAAGAATAACTATGAAGCTTCTCTTGCGTCGCACTCTTGTACGGTTGGATTATGGATGAGCTTTTACTGAAGCGTAAATAAAAAAATCCCGTTGCAATAGCAACAGGATTTTTACAAATCAAAAACCAGCACATTTTAACGGGTAAGTATCATTTGTTTTGAATCAACAAGTTTTCCATCAGCATACAAAGAATAATTATAAGCGCCACTTGCAAGTGTTGATGCTTCTACATTCAAACTTCCTTTTCCACTTCCGGAAACATTTACTTCTTTTAATGCCTTACCGTTTTTATCTGTGATGATAATTTTTGCAGACGAAAATTTTTGTAGTAAAGTGTAATTGATCGTTGTGTTATGATTGAATGGATTGGGAATATTTTGTTCAAGCGAAGCATTGCTTACAGAAATTATTTTTGTTGATTGTGAAGATGAAGCACCGGCCGCGCAGGGATTACAATTATTGTAACTCTGCTGAAGTGAAAGCAGCAATTGCTTCATTTCATTTACCTGGGATCTTAATGCTTCAATTTCTTGTCCCTGCTCATCAATCTTTTCATTTTTTGATGCATCGTTTGCTGTAAGCTGCTGAATACCCAGCAACGCAACGCCTGCAGGATCGATTGTTGAAATAGTAGTATCATCCCCCACTTTAAATGCTTCATAAAAATCCTGTGCAACAGGGCCGATATGTGTTATTTTATCACTACTGTCTTTTATATAATGCCAGCGTTGTATATCGAGTTTTGCAATTCTATCCAGCACATCTTTTTTATCAAGCTTCTGAAAATTATTTTTCAGTTTTTTATCACTGGCATTTGTCCACACACCGCCTGTGGTAAGCTTTGCGGTGCTGTTTACAAAATCAATAATATTTGTTGAGCCAGTTTGTTTACCAAAGCCCCATTTTACAACTGATGAATTTCCGAACACAAAATTATTATCGGCAGTTACGTTTGCTTCGGCCCCCAAAGCAGTTGCGTTGCTTACTGAACCGGGCGAACTTGTATTGGCATTGTAGCCTATAAAAGTATTCTTGCTGCCGGTAGCAATATTGGTTCCTGATGCATAGCCAATACCGGTATTGTAATTACCTGTTGTATTTTTAGAAAGTGAATTGACACCCATTGCAGTATTTTCAAAACCTGAAGTATTATAGTAGAGTGCTTCAGCACCGCTTGCTGCAGGCTCGTCACTGTCACACGCGTCGAGCGTTCTTCGCGTAGTATTATTCTCTCGCACGTCCTGGCACCACCAC
>JANXWM010000426.1 GCA_025351145.1 Chitinophagaceae bacterium | reverse complement strand
CGCTGAGTTCGCTGAATACGATGAGGTCGCCACCCTGCAGCTTTGCCGTTTCAATAGCATCTACGATCTTCTTTGTATTGCTTTCGAAATTTCCGATCTGGTAGTTTTGCTGTGCGAGGAATATCTTCATAGCCTTATTGCGCCGCTTTAACTTTATGGTTGGGAATTATTCTATTTCTTTGCAAAGTTAAATCATTCAAAAGCATTTTTTATATGAGATTGATAATAGCCAGCCTGCTGATAACTACCTTTTTATTTTCCTGCAATAACAGTGATAAGATACCTGATGTTTCCTCCATTAAAATTGAATTGACCACACAACATTTTGAGAAAGAATTATTCGGGCTGGATACCACTAATTTTTCGGCCCAGCTCGATCGCCTGGAGGCAAAATATCCATCTTTTGGCGAGAACTTCATGACCACCGTTTTAAATTGTGACCCCAAATGGTCGGCCGACAGTACAGCTGCATATGTGCGGGGTTTTATTGGCGCTTATAAAAGGGTATATGATACATCGCAAATCGTTTTCAAGGATTTTTCGCCTTATGAAAAAGATATAAAACAAGGCCTGCAATTCCTGAATTATTATTTCCCTGAATACAAAGCCCCGAAAAAGATCATCACTTACATCGGCCCTGTTGATGGCTTCGGTGATATACTGGCAGATGATGCGATCATTGTTGGACTTCATCAGCATCTTGGCAAGAATTTCTCTTTGTATCAATCTGCATTAGTGCAGGAAACCTATCCCGGTTATCTCAGCAACAGGTTTGAGCCCAGTTATATTGCGGTGAATTGCATGAAGAATATTGTACTGGATATGTATCCTGAAAATATAGAAGACAAACCGCTGGTACAACAAATGGTAGAGAAAGGGAAAAGATTATATATGCTGGCAAAATTACTGCCGTACACAGAAGAGTATAAACTGATCGGCTATACCAAAGAGCAACTGGATGCTTCCTATGCACATGAACAAAAGGTATGGGACATTTTTGTTCAAAATAATTTTTTACAAACGGTTGATAATAATATCATCAAAAATTATATCGGTGAAGGGCCCAAGACACCTGAACTGGGCGAAGCAGCACCGGGCAATATCGGTTCCTTTGCCGGGTGGCAGATCGTAAAAAAATACATGCGGCAAAATCCAAAATTAAGTTTGAAACAATTAATGGCCACGGATGTAGAGACCATTTTCCAGGAAGCAAGATATAAACCCTGATTTTTTTATTTCGATTATTTCTCCCTTTAATGGATGAGAGTAGAAACGAGCTTACGCTGCCTGCACCTGTTGATGCGCTACTGCAGGTTTTCTTCCAAGGTATTTCATTACCCTGAAATGTGATGCCAGTGCTTCTGACATAGTAGGGTATTGATTATAAGGCAGATTATATTCGGCACATTTTTCCATTACTATTTTACTGATGGCCGGATAATGTACATGGCTCACTTTAGGGAAAAGATGATGTTCTATCTGGTAATTCAATCCGCCCACAAACCACGAGATCACTTTATTGCCCATGGCGAAATTGGCGGTGGTCCTTATCTGGTGCTCGGCCCAGGCAGTTTCAATATGTTTTGTTTCGTCTAAGGCAATAGACTCAAACTCCGTATTCTCCACTACATGTGCCAATTGAAATACAAGAGAAAGGGTTAACCCCATTACAGCATGAAGCAGGAAGAAACCAGCCAGCCACGGCAAAAATCCCCAAACCATTATTGGCAACACAATATAAAAACTGAAGTATCCTATTTTGGTTGCCCAAAAAATAATATGATTCTTTATGGTCATCTTCCACGCGTCAGTGGTGTATATTTTACGCGTAAAGTATTTTGTAAAATCCATGAAGAACAACCAAAAGATGGAAGACAAGGAATAAATTGGAAGGAGGTATAGGTGTTGTACCTTATGCGCCGGCACCCATTTTTGCGATTCGCACTGGCGGATAATGGGGCTTTTTGCGATATCATCATCAATGCCATCCACGTTGGTATATGTATGATGGATGATATTGTGTTTTTGTTTCCAGAAAAAAGAACTCGCGCCCATGGCATTGGCGCTTAATCCAAGAAGATCATTTAGCCGGGGCCTTGTTGAATAGCTGCCATGGTTGGCATCATGCATTACACTAAAACCTATTGAAGCAAATACAAATCCAAGTCCGGCGCATAATGATAAAGCCTGCCACCCATTCATCTTTACAAACATCAGTAAACAGTACATGGTGATGGCTGCACCAACTAAAATAATGGTCTTGCTGAAAAGCCTCCAGTCACCGGTCCTTTTTATCTTCCTTTGTTCAAAATATTCATCTACTGACAGTTTCAGGCTTTGGTAAAAATCATTGTTACGGTTGGAAAAAGTAATTTTTGACATAAAAGACTATACAAATTATTTTGAGTATTTACCTCATTACAAAATTGTTATTCAGATCAAATAGGAGAATATTAAGTAAGGTGATGCAACCATATTTTCCAGCAACAGGCTTAAAGGTAAGGGGAAAAAGCCAAAAATGCCAATTAATTCAACTTGAAGGGAGCGCTCATTTCAAAAGCAGGTATCATTACATCAAAGGTTTTCTTATTCCCAATATTTTCCATAAGATAAGTGCCATGCATTTTACCCATTTCTGTGCGTAGGTTGCAACCGCTTATATATTGATAAGATTCGCCGGGGTTGATCTGCGGCTGTACACCTACAACACCCTCTCCTTCAACCTCCCGTAAACTTCCATTGCTGTCATAAATATGCCAGTGCCTTCGTAATAATTTAACGGAAAATGAATTATTATTCTCAATGGTGATGCGGTAAGCAAACATAAATTCACTGTTAACAGGATTACTGTAATCGGGCTGATAGTATGTTTCCACGCTAATGGTAATACCTTCAGATATTTTAGAGATCATGCAATGAATTTGATGTAAAAGTAGGAATAAAAATCCCCTTTTATTGTAAATTTAGATATTGGTTTATCATTAAAACAGTATCCATATGCCAATAAAAACACACCATTACAGCAACGGAGAAATAACCATTACCTGGAAACCGGAACTATGCATCCATTCCGGTATTTGTTTTAAGGGATTGGCCCCTGTATTTGATCCAAGAAGAACTCCATGGATCGACATGGGGCAATCAGATACAAAAACAATTATGGGGCAAGTGAAGAAATGTCCGAGCGGCGCATTGAGTTATGCTATTAATGAAAAAGACAAATGAGTTATATTTTTTTTGTTGCTGAATAGCCGTTTTTTTGCAGCCACTGCAAAATCTTATCACGGTTATCTCCCTGCACAATTATTTCGCCATCTTTTACCGACCCTCCCGTACCGCAAAAAGCCTTTAATTTTTTTCCGAGGACTTCCTGGTCGGTTATTGTACCAACAAAACCTTCCACCAGGGTAACGGCCTTGCCTGCCCGATGTTTGGCATCCAGTCTCAGTTTTATTTTCTGTAGAGCAGGTTGAAGCGTTTCCTGTTCTTCTGTATTTGCTTCCTGCAATTTAAAATTAGGATCAGTTGAGTAAACCAATCCTCCTGGCGAATTTGATCTTTTCTTTGACATTATACCTCGTTCAAATGATAACTGCTTTTAAACTCATATCCAAACTCCTGGCCTGGTGTATCACAGCTCCGCTCGAAATATAATCTACACCGGTTGCTGCATAGGCCTCAATATTATGTAGGTCTATTCCGCCGCTTGCTTCGGTCTCATACTGCCTGCTGATAATCTGCAGGGCTTCGGTGATCTGCGCAGGCGAAAAATTATCCAGCATAATGCGGTCCACTTTTCCAACAGCCATTACTTTTTTTACGTCATCAATATTTCTTGTCTCCACTTCGATTTTTAATCCCGGTTTCTTTTCCTGCACATATTCGTATGCCTTATTGATCGCATGCTCAATTCCTCCGCAATAATCAATGTGATTGTCTTTCAGCATGATCATGTCATACAAGCCAAAACGATGATTAACGCCGCCGCCTATACGCACCGCTTCTTTTTCCAGGAGCCGGAAATTAGGTGTTGTCTTTCTTGTATCAAGTAATTTCGTAGTGTACCCGCTTAATTTCTCAACATATTGCCGCGTTAATGTTGCAATACCACTCATCCGTTGCATGCAATTCAACACCAGTCTTTCACATTGTAAAATGGTATGCACTTTCGCTGCTGCTTCAAAAGCTATCTCTCCATTTTTTATGGCATCGCCATCTTTTTTATGTGCGCTGAAAACAGTATCAGGCTGCATATACCTGAATATCTTTCGGGCTACTTCCATTCCCGCCAGCACGCCATCTTCTTTTATCTTTAAAACGGCCCTGCCTGTTGCTATGGCCGGGATAACCGATAAAGTAGAATGGTCGCCATCACCGATATCTTCCTGCAAGGCATTTTTTATCAATTGATCCAGTTGCTGTTCATAATTCATAGCAACAAATATAAACCAGTAAAAAGAATATGGAATGCTGGGAAATAAAAGACTTTAAAGTAGTAGCGTCTTTAAAGCCGCTCCGCTAAGCAGCGGGAAAGATATAGTGTGGCTTTACTACCTGTTTTCAAACCTTATCTCCTGTAATAACTGCTTGTTGCCTTTTTGCTTCATAAAAATGGTTGTACGGAAAGAGCCGCTTTTTGTGATCAAAGTACCAATACAGTATTGAGAACCTGCATTTTCCCCTTTGTGTACCACTTCAAAATTTTTTACCGCATTTGTAGTGAAGAAATCTTTCAAAACAAGTTCTGCCTGGCTTTTGCTGTAACTATTGCTTTTATCCGGCATAGTTATTTCTATCGCATCATCGAAATACTTTATGATTTGTGCTGTATTACCGGTTTTCATTGCATCTATCACATCATCCAGGTTGGAGAACAACGTAAATGAGCCGAGCAATAAACCAACTGCAATAAGTGTAAAAAAACGTTTCATGGTGTAAGTTTGAGTCACTTTAAATTTCACTAAAAACGTGCCAAGCTGTGTTAAATTGCACTTGTACAAGCTATTTTATACCCATTTGGACAGGAATCGGGCGCTTTTAGCTGCAAATATTTTAGTTTTACTATTGGGTCACCCACACAAGAAACCGCAAAAACAATTATAGATGAAAGATAAGAAAGTTATACTGGTCATTATGGATGGATGGGGTTTGGGCAAAGTAAAAAGCAGTGATGCCATACAAAATGCCAACACGCCTTTTGTAAGTTCATTATATTTAAAATATCCAAATACCACGTTGGTTACCTGCGGTGAAGACGTTGGCCTGCCCCCCGGCCAAATGGGCAATAGCGAAGTAGGGCACCTTAACCTGGGAGCAGGCAGGATTGTGTACCAGGAACTGCAACGCATTAATGTAGCCATCAGGAGCGGCGAATTTGCAAAAAATGACATATTGCTAGGGGCTATACGGGCTGCCATACAAAATAATAAACCCCTGCACCTGCTTGGCCTGGTGAGCAATGGAGGCGTTCACTCACATATCGATCATCTTAAGGCAATAACAACCCTATGTGCAGCAGAAGGCCTGCAAAATGTATTGGTACATGCATTCACAGATGGCAGGGATACTGACCCGAAAAGTGGCTTGGGTTTCTTAACAGAGCTTCAACAGCATTTACAAACAACAGTTGGTAATATTGCGACTATTACAGGCCGTTATTATGCCATGGATCGTGACAAAAGATGGGAAAGGGTTAAAATAGCTTATGATGCATTGGTAAATTCCACCGGCCTTCAGGCCACTGACATGTTGGAAGCAGTAAAAAATTCTTATGCAGCCGGTGTTACCGATGAATTCATAAAACCGATCATCAATTCATCCCTGGAAAACATAAAGATCAGCGATGGGGACGTGGCCATCTGTTTTAATTTCAGGACAGACCGTTGCAGGGAGATCACACAGGTACTAACGCAAACGGATATGCCCGAATTTGACATGAAGGCATTATCATTGAACTATGTTACCATGACACAGTATGATCATAGTTTTAAGAATGTTGGCGTGGTCTTTGAAAATGATGATCTGAAAAATACGCTGGGAGAAATTTTGCAGCAGAACAATAAGACACAGATACGCATTGCAGAGACAGAAAAATACCCGCACGTAACGTTTTTTTTTAGCGGGGGCCGGGAAATTCCTTTTGAAGGAGAAAGAAGAATAATGATACCATCTCCCAAAGTAGCAACCTATGATCTGAAACCCGAAATGAGCGCTTATGAAGTAACGGCTGCAATTATCCCGGAGATTGAAAAAAAGTCGGCAGATTTTATTTGCCTTAATTTTGCAAATGCAGACATGGTGGGACATACAGGGGTTTGGAATGCAGTGATCAAAGCCGTTGAAACGGTAGATGCCTGCGTTGAGAAAGTAGTGACCGCAGCACTAAAAAATGATTACATGGTTTTCCTGACTGCAGATCATGGCAATGCAGATTACGAGATCAATGAAGATGGAACACCTAATACGGCGCACAGTTTAAACCTGGTTCCATTCTTTATTATCGATAAGGAGTGGAAAGGAAAGCTTGATCCCGGGAAATTAGGCGATCTTGCACCAACGATTTTAACCATGATGGATCTGCCAATACCCAAGGAAATGAACGGGAATATTCTCAGCAGTTAGCATTGCGCATGATCATACTTTCTAAATAAAAAAACTAAAACTTAAGATCTATGTTTAAAAAAATCCTTAAAAGGTCCTTGCTGGTTTTATTA
>JANXWM010000373.1 GCA_025351145.1 Chitinophagaceae bacterium | reverse complement strand
AATGCTTTAATTCTTTTATAAGGTCGAGTGTGTCATCAATAGAATCAATGATGCCGTTGTGGTTGCGGTCTTTGGTTTCGTCCATTGCGCCGCATTCAAAGAAAAATGAAAGCCATGGATGGCATTTTCCATGCTTTATTTGCTGGTGCATAATGCGGTCGGTTGCATCGTTGTAGCCATGCCTGTAACTTTTACTGCGCCACCAGAAAGAGCCGCTGAAACAACCCGTTTTTGTAAACTCTCCGGGGTTGTTCCAAACAATATCCAGTGCACTTAAAGCACCCAGGGAAAACCCGGCAAATGATTTTTCTTTAAACGAATGCACCAAATATTTTTTGCGTATAAAGGGCAGCAGTTCTTCAAAGATAAATTGTGTGTATGCCCCGGCTTTTGTGCCCCTGCCCTGGTAATCAAGCTGCTTTGCCGTAGCATATTCCATCTTACGTTCAGGCCCGCAGTGAATGCCTATGCAAACTAATGGTTCTATTTCATTGGCGCTCAAAAGGCGGTCGAGTATTTCATCAAAAGGCATCTTTGGCAAATCCTGTCCGTCATTGATCAGCAGCAGGCTCATGTGTTCAGGATATTCAACACTTGTGGGCAGGTAAGCATCAATAATCACCTCTCTGTTAAGAAAAGAAGATTGAATAATATGTTGTTCCACCAGGATATTGGCAGCAGTAATTTTCTCATCAGCCATATTTTCAAAAGTAAGCAAACTCACATTTTTTGGGCAAAAAAGAATTTTCATTTGCTTAATGTTGTTATTTCAGATTAGTTCTTTAAATTGTCTTTCCAACAGTTTTTTTTAATAACTAATATAACTTTTGTATGAAAAAAATCGGCATTTTACACGGCCAGGAACGCACTTTTCCTCAGGCGTTTGTAGAGCGGGTAAACAGCAAGAATATTGAAGGCATTATAGCTGAACCCGTTCACATTAATAAGGTAATGCAGGGCGAGCCAACGGAATATGCAGTGATCTTCGACCGCATAAGCCAGGACATTCCTTTCTACCGTGCTTACTTAAAAAATGCCGCACTCTGCGGTACTGCGGTAATCAATAACCCCTTTTGGTGGAGTGCCGATGAGAAGTTTTTCAACAACTGCCTGGCTACAAAAATCGGTGTTCCCGTTCCTAAAACAGTGATACTGCCTTCAAGGGATTTACCAGCCGATACTTCTGATAATTCTTTCGCCAACCTTGCCTATCCTTTAGATTGGGAT
The DNA here is from genome assembly GCA_025351145.1 of Chitinophagaceae bacterium. GTDB lineage: Bacteria > Bacteroidota > Bacteroidia > Chitinophagales > Chitinophagaceae > Limnovirga. The sequence goes on along the minus strand of JANXWM010000373.1, from coordinate 3,462 downwards.
GCTATTTTCAGCTATACCGGTTTCCCCACTTACATGAAACCATTCTCCGGCGGCGGCTGGAAAAACGTTTACAAGTTAAACAGTGTAGAAGAATTTTTTGATAAACATGCAGAAACCGGCGAACTCGTAATGCTGCTGCAGGAAGAGATTGTGTTCACCGAATATTACCGTTGTTACTGCATTGGCGGCAAGTATGTACGCATTATGCCTTACGAGCCACGCAATCCGCACCATCTGCGTTATGTGGCCGATTTCTCCCCAACTCCTGAAAAATTAAAGGAGATGGAAGGGATTGTTTTACGCATCAACAGTTACCTTGGCTACGATTTCAATACCGTAGAGCTTGCCCTTCGCGATGGTGTGCCTTATGCAATTGATTTCTGCAACCCTGCGCCAGATGCAGACCGCAATAGTGTGGGCGAAGAAAACTTTGAATGGGTGGTAGAAACCGCCGCAAATTATGCCATTGAAAAAGCTTTGGCGCATGTTGACGGCGCAGATAATTTAACCTGGGGCGAGTATATTAAGAGAAGCGCAGGTCAGCAAAGTTTATATCCATAATAATTATTCTTTTGAGCCGGGCGATATAATAATGATTGATCGTTCCTTGCGTCGCACACTTGCATTGCAGAATATTTTTCAGCTTCAACAGCAGTTCAATTTTTGCAATGTTCCAGTTATTTTATAAATTAAACATTAAACTATTGTATGGCAAGTTTAAGCTACAAACATTTTACAATTGGCGTAGAAGAAGAATACATGGTGATAGATCCGGTAACACGTGAACTGAAAAGTCACGAACAAAAGATCGTTACCGAAGGCCAGAAAATAATCAAGGATAAAGTAAAGGCAGAAATGCACCAGGCGGTTGTAGAAGTAGGCACGGATATTTGCCAGGACGTAGATGAAGCTTTTAAAGATGTCGCAACTTTAAGGGGAACTATATCGCAAATTGCCGGTGATCTTGGCTTATGGATGGGTGCCAGTGGTACACACCCTTTTAGTCACTGGCAAAGCCAGTTGATTACAGACCACGTACGTTACAGCGAAATTGTGAACGAACTGCAAGAAGCAGCAAGAAGCAACCTCATCTTTGGCCTGCATGTTCATGTGGGTATGGAAGACCGGAAGATGGGCGTTCATATTGCCAACTCTGCCCGCTATTTTCTACCGCATGTTTATGCTTTAAGCACCAACTCACCTTTTTGGGTAGGTAGAAAAACAGGCTACAAATCTTATCGTACCAAAGTATTCGATAAATTTCCCCGCACAGGTATTCCGGATTATTTTGAAAGCATAGAAGCTTACGAAAGCTATGTAAACCTGCTTATCAAAACCAACTGTATTGATAATGCAAAAAAGATATGGTGGGATCTTCGTGTTCATCCATTCTTCAATACAGTAGAGTTCCGCATCTGCGATATACCGATGACGGTAATGGAAACAATTACTATTGCAGCATTGTTCCAGGCTATTTGTGCCAAGCTATATAAACTCCGCAGCCAGAACATGAATTTTATGATGTACCAGCGTGCTTTACTCAACGAAAATAAATGGCGTGCCAGCCGCTATGGCATTGACGGAACACTGATAGATTTTGGTAAAGAAAGTGAAGTCAATACCCGTGTGCTGATTTATGAATTGCTCGATTTTGTTGATGATGTGGTTGACCAGCTCGGCAGCAGGCATATTTTAAACAACGTACACAAAATGCTGGAAAATGGCACTGGTGCTGACAGGCAATTAGCTGTTTACGAAAAAAGTGAAAGTTTGATTGATGTAGTAGATTATATACACGACCAGTTTCTTGCATAAAAAATAAAGCGTATTTACCGTGTTGCCTGCATGATTTTTTAAATCATGCAGGCAACATTTTTTAAAGGAATAGTATCTCATAAAAAATAGCCGCAGTTTCAAGATTTAAAAACGATTGCTATGAGAAAAATATTTTTTAGTTTATTAAGTATTTGCCTGGTTGCAACAGCCTGTCAGAAGGCTTTAAGCACACAAACAACAGATAATGGCACAGGAGTAACGCAAGGGGGCGATTCAACTTTTACGCCCTCAGATACACTTGCTTATGAAGTGATAACAAACGATACAAGCGGATGGTATGGTATGTGGACAGGCGAAAATGCGGAACTTATGAGTAATGATCTGGATAGCGGATCTTACGGCAGCCCGGTTTATTTTAAAAGTGGCTGGAAATATACTTTCGTTCCAAAACATGCGCCTTTTCAGATGATGATGTCTGTTGATGCAAGAAATTATGTTGACGACATTACCATCAATTTGTATAAAAATGGGCAACTGATAAAAACACAAACCAATTCACCTGGAAAGGGTTTTTCAAAAGTTTTAATGGATATAATTGATGATACTACAAAAGGAACAGCACAAGATCCGGTTGTTACATACGAAGTGCTGGTGGATAATATGGATACCACTGCATTTGAACATGATGGATGGATTGGCCACTGGACAGGACCTGAAGGAAACAGTAGTTTAATAAACAATGCGCTTGGGTTGGATTTTGCTATACCCGGCGGATGGAGATATAGTTTTCATCCAAAGTCGCTGCCTTTTACAATGAGCATGCAGGCATCTCCTTATACAAAAGGCGGAGCAATGGCTACCATTAATTTTTATGTAAATGGCGTACTGGTAAAAACATCTTCGGCGGATGACTTTGTTTATCCGCCAATGACCTATGATGTTTTATGAACGCGGTAGCTGCCCTATAGAGATATAATGTACAAGAGTGCGACGCAAGAGGCGATACCATGAAATACTATAGCCGGGTACATAAAAAAAATTATTATAATAACCATGAAAATAATAGTAACGGGTTGACAGAAGCTGAAATGATTAATGGTTGCATTAAAAAAAATGCTGCCTGCCAGCGTTTACTTTTTGAAGTATATGCAGGCAGGTTGATGACTGTTTGCCTGCGTTATGCGGATAGCCGCGAGCAGGCTGAAGATATTTTGCAGGAAGCGTTTATAAGAATATTTAATTACGTGCATCAATATAGTTTTAAAGGGTCTTTTGAAGGTTGGATGAAGCGAACTACTGCAAACTGCGCATTAAAAATTTTACAGAAAAAGAAGCTGCATTTTTCTGAGATTGAAAATGGTAAAGAAAATTATTTGCCTGCTGATACGTCTGCAATTTCTAATTTGAGTGAAACAGAATTATTAAAATTGATCAGCAATTTGCCTGATGGCTACCGGATCGTTTTCAATCTTTTTGCGATTGAAGGATATAGTCATGATGAAATTGCGGAGATGTTGCACATAAAACCTGCTACCAGCCGAAGCCAGTTGGCAAAGGCAAGAAAGATGCTGCAGGAACAAATTAGATCATTAGAAAAATCACGATACAGTTATGACAGAAAATGAATTTGATAATTTTTTCAAAAACAAACTCCAGCAACATGCATCGCAGGTGCCCGATGATATG
>JANXWM010000363.1 GCA_025351145.1 Chitinophagaceae bacterium | reverse complement strand
CAAGTAATTGAATCTGCTTTTAAATAAAAACACTTGCTGCGAATCTTTACTTTTGAATAAATATTTTAAATTATGTACAGCACCATACTTACTTCGGTTGAGCAAAATATCTGCACCATTACAATTAACCGCCCCGATAAAATGAATGCACTCAACTCAACCGTAATGACTGAATTAAGTGCGGCCATTGATGAAGTAATTAATAACCCCGAAATAAAATCTGCCGTCATTACCGGCGCAGGGCCAAAGAGTTTTGTTGCCGGTGCGGATATAAGCCAGTTCCTCGAATTAACCGTTGAACAAGGCAAAGAACTTGCCGAAAAAGGTCAGCAGAATGTGTTCAATAAAATTGAAAATGCACCCAAACCCATTATCGCTGCCGTAAATGGTTTTGCGCTCGGCGGCGGTTGTGAACTTGCTATGGCTTGCCATTTTCGTATTGCAAGTGAGCTCGCAAAATTCGGACAGCCGGAAGTTAATCTCGGCCTTATTCCCGGCTATGGCGGCACACAGCGTTTAACGCAATTGATTGGAAAAGGCCTTGCGCTTGAACTGCTTATGAGCGGCAATATGATTGATGCCCAAACCGCGCTGCAGTATGGTTTGGTAAACCATGTGGTTGCTGCTGATGAATTGCTGAACAAAGCAAAATCTATTCTTGAAACGATTAATAGTAAAGCGCCGCTTGCTGTTGCAAAATGTATAGCCGCTGCCAATGCCGTGTTCGATGAAACCAAAGATGGCTATGCACTCGAAGTAGAATTTTTCGGTGACTGTTTTGGTACGGAAGATAAGAAAGAAGGCACAACTGCATTTCTGGAAAAACGCAAGCCTGTGTTCAAAGGCAAATAATTTTTTCTGAGCCGGGCTTGAGTACTTTGTGGCATCGGTTGTTGCGTCGCACTCTTGTACATTCGGATTATGAATCAGCTTTTACCGTAACGTAGATTGAAGCGAATTGACAGGCATAGTCACGAGGCCGGCTATAGCAGGAAATTTATTATTAATAAAATAAGATAGAGGCTTGGAAATAGCAGTAATCGTCGGGATGCTGGCAGCTACGAGGCAAATAACCCTCTCCCAATAACTGGAAGGCAACTACCAACAGTTGGGAGGCATCTCCCGGGAATTGGGAGGCATCTCCCTGTAATTCGGCGAACCCTTCCCAAGGCTGGAAGGCTTCTTCCGTTTACCCGAAGGGCTCTACCAATAATCGGGAGTACCTACGAACTGCCGGAAGAACCCTTCCGGCAACGGGTACATGCCTTCCGGTAACCCGAAGTCATATACTAACTAATGGAACAACCTTTCCGGTAACAGGGAGAAACCCTCCCCTAGCCTGAAGTATGCTCATTTTGATGCTGCAAAAAAGACCTGTTAGGTTTTTAAAACCCAGCATTAAATCTTTGTTGGGCTTTTACTTGCATTGGACTCTTATACTTTGTAATTTTTCAGTAATTAATAATTTAGCCCCTTTACTTTACATACTTCAAGGTTATGCCAAGCACAAAAAACCATGAGGACTAAACAAAAATTGAATATTAGTTCAAAAGGCGATTTAAATATGCTAAAGCATTTTGATGCCATGTTGGTTTCTTTCCATTTAAAATTTGTGTGAAAACATTTTCATAAACCAATTTAAACCTTTCCCAAAATAAATATGGATTGATAACAATGTATCCTTTGTCCTCTTTTATAGAAACTGCCGTTGGTTCGTAATCAATATATACACCTTTGGCCTGATACCCGTGGTTAAATGTATTTCTTTGATATATATGAATTACATCAGAGTATTTTTTTAATGGATCTTTATCCAATTTTCCATGAAGTTGCTTAAATGCTGAATAAAATTTCTTAGATGGTTTATCCGAAAGGTTATTGTCAATTAACTTATAAATTGGTGTTACAATAGCTTTTGATCGCTCATGTTTATTGTCCTTTTCAATTTTTGGAATATCATTAATAATATGTCCTAAAGTTTCTACTGCTAAAAGTGTCAACACGTTTAAGGCAAATGGACTATAAATTTTATAATTACCTTTTTCGTCTTTATGCGAAAGTTCATCAAACTGTTTAATTAGTAATGTGTCTATCCTAGATTTAAGGATTCTTAACTTAACATCCTCATCATCAAGTTTTCTTACTTGGCCATATAAAATTGATCCACCTTCTAATCTTTCACCAAAATATGTGTCATCTGGAACTGGCATAAATTATTTATTGGGGAAATGAAACCTTCCTCATTAGTGAAGAAAATTTCGATCAAAAAATATATTTTTTAATTCATCTGAATTAAAGTGGACACCAAAAATTTGTG
>JANXWM010000313.1 GCA_025351145.1 Chitinophagaceae bacterium | reverse complement strand
GCCAATGCTTTGGTGCGCTGGTATGCTTTCCACTGCTGCAATAAAGAGGAAGAAACATTGTAACCTTTTGCAGATGCTTCCAGTAAAAAATGACCGGCATAATTACTGCCCCATTCATCGCTTTCATTATCACCGGGCCAGTAACTAAAGCCACCATCTGTTGTTTGAAAGTTTTGTAATTTTTGTATGCCTGCACGTATGTTGCGGTCAATAGCAGCTTTGCGCTGATCGTCTAATTCCATTAATTGGTTTAATGCCAGTTGCGGAAATACAGATGAGGTCGTTTGTTCAATACAACCATGCGGGTATTGTATTAAATAGCTTAACCGTTGTTCTAAATTGATTGCAGGGATACTTGATATTTCAAGCACTGCTTTACTGGTGCTGCTTTCGCCGATCATTGCTACTGTACTATTCCAGCTTTGCCCCGGCTGTAGTGTGGCTTCTGATGTTTGTGTGGTAAAAGGATTGGCATTGCGAATGTCAATCTCTACTTCGTAAGTCGCCTGTTCTTTACCACTTGTAGCAACGATCTTTACTTTACCAATGCCTGTATTAGGTTTTACTTTTGCATTAAAGTAAACCAATTGCTCACCTGTATTACTAAAGCTTACATTCTGAGAACCTCCTGCTTCAATAAATGGATTGCTCTGCAGTGTAAGGCTTACATTCTTAATATTATTTTCTGTTGCAAAAACAGTAACCGGAATTTTTAATTCTTCTAAAGGGCCGAGTGCACGCGGCAATGTTGCGAGTAACATCAATGGCTTTTTCACTGCTACTGTTTTCTCTGCCATACCGTAAGCATTATCGCCTTTTGCAATTACCATTGTTCTTACACTACCCATATAAGGTGGCAGAGTAAAATTGTGTGTGTTGCTTCCACCGGTTAATTTAAATGGCCCCATAAATTTTACTATAGGTGCAAAACGATTTGCCTTTCTTGTTTTAGCTGCAAGTTCTGCTTCGCCATCACCGCCAATAGTTAAGATACGTTCAAGCTCCCCGCCCCAAGCGCCGATTACATAATCATATACATCCCAACTCTTAACACCGAGTGCTTCTTTTGCATAAAATGCATCGTGCGGATTAGGTGTTTTGAATCTTGTAAGATCAAGCAAACCTTCATCAACAATCGCAATAATATAAGTCATGTCTTTACCATTCGTTTCCGAAACAGTAATAGCAGTGTTCTGTTCCGGCCTTATAACATCCGGCATTTTTATTACCGGTTTCAGCACAGTGTTTTTATCTTCCACCATTATTGGTATTACGCCATACATACGAATAGGAAGATCATTGATGGTTTGTGCATGCGGCTGCATCAGGCTTACATTTATATACACATTAGGGGCCATTCCTGCTTCAGTTTTAAAGGAAAATTTTGTTTGCCCCTGTTCTGTTTCTACCCAATATGTTTTTACTACTTTGCTTCCGGTTTCAATGCTGATCAATGCCCTGCCGCCTTTGGTACTGGGGATGGTAAGCTTAACATCTTCACCAACATTGTACTTGTCTTTGTCTGCAGTAAATGATAACATGGCTGCTGCACTGGGGTCGTTATTGTCCCCGCGGCTTTGCCAGCTATAATCATCTATATAAAAAGTAGCACCTGAAGTGTGGCCGCTACGGGTGTCTTTCAACAGCATAAGATAGCGGCCCCAGTCACTTGCTTTTATATTATAAAAACCTTTGCCATTGGTTAGTGCAACCGTATCTTTCTTTATAAGTTTATTGTAATTATCCTGCGTAAAATTGCTGAGTTCATCACCGCTGTTATCCCACCACCATCGCCATTGAATTTTATATAATTCCACTTCAACTTTTGTTGCCCCGCTTACGGGGATGCCTTTTGTATCTACATCTGCAATGTCAAAACGTTGTGTTTTATTTGCCTGTAACCAACCCCAAACCTTATCGCCTTCGGGTACATGTACGCCAATGTATGATGTGTAAGGATTGAACGGCATGGAGATATTATCAATACTGAAATTACCGCCCGGCTCAAAAACTTTTACGGTAAGGTTTGCGAGTAGTTGGCCTGGCGCTTCTTCCCCAACTTCAAAAGAAGGATTGATGGCTGCTGTTCCTTCTGCACTTAATGTTCCATCAAAAATGGTTTTTGATTGTGCGGTAAAGGATGCCGTAGGATTATCAAAAACATAGTCACTAAATTTCGGGAAACTCGTCTTTCTCTTATACAATTGAGCATCTACTTTTGCTTTTAAACTTTGCGCCGTTGCTCCAAATAACCATTTGGCAGAGAGTGTCCCATTGACTGTTGCATTCTTGCCAAGCGCATCAAGGTTACCAAAATTCAAATCAATCTTTAAACGATTGGGCATTACTGTTTCTATCTTCAGCTTCTTTTCAAAAGAGGCACCTCCTACTTTTATTTTACATATCCAGTTACCGGTTGGTGCATCCGCATCTGTTGCTGTACGGAAGATGTTGAAACCATCCTCTGCATTGGTTTGCACAATCCGTTTGTACATTTGTCCACGTGGTGAGATCAACTCCATTTCTATAGGATGATCTTTAGGCAGCTTGTTGTCTTTATCATCAATAATGCAACTTAAAAACAGGCTGTCACCCGGCCTCCAAACGCCACGTTCGCCAAAAATGAAACCTTTGATGCCGTTCTTTATTTCATCGCCACTTACATCAAACCTGCTCAATGGCAAACTGCTGCCATCATCTAATTTTAAATAGCTTTTTTCATTTCCTTTTTTTGCGATGAGCAAATAAGGTTTTCGTTTAAGATCAATCATTGCAATACCATCATTGCCACTGGTTGCTTTTGCAATTATTTGTTGCTGGTAATCGAGTACCTGCAATTCAACGTCACTCATTGGATGCGTAGAAATAATATCATTCACCGCTACAAACAAACTGTTGCTGTTACTGCGTTTGGCAGTAAGGCCAATATTGGTTGCTAAAATATTTCTGCCCGCAAACCTTTCTTTATTGTAATAGGATTGGTGACAGGGGTTTTCCCTTTCCTGCCAGTTATAACCGTACGGATAATAATCATCATATCGTTTCCAGAAATCTGCATCATCGTCAACGGCATTATTGTCATCATCATAATCATCGTAATAGCCATCATCATCTTTTCCCATTGAAGCGCATGTGTACAAAGAATACTCCGGCCTGAAACCGATATATACCCTGTACAATGCACCAGGCTCTGCCCTTATGTATTTATCAAGATCAAGTGAGAAGCGGTTCTTTTTGTGCAGGTTTAAACTTTTATCATTATCCAATTGTAATGTTGCTTCTGCCAATGGCTTGCTTACACGGCGCAGGTTTTCTTCACCATTTAAATCATTCGTTTGCAGGAACTGGCCGATATTATTTTCATAAATTTTTATAATAGAAACATCCACCGCTTTAAGATTAGTAGCTTCAAAAGGCAATACCAGTTTACCGCTGCTGTTGGGCAAAATATTTCCACGTCCAAAAATTTTTACAGAAGGCAGGCGGTTCTCAAAAAACACATTGGCAGTAAAACCTTTGTTCAGTTTATCGCCCCATTGATTTTCTATTCCTTCATTTACCGAAACTGTATAATTGCCATCGAGCCTGCCTGATGTATATACTTTTACTTCACTCCCAAGAATGGTGTAACTCAGTTCTTCCTGGTTGCTTACTGCAATTAAACCGTCTAATGTTTGCCCAATTGCAATGGGGTCACTGAATTGCACCAATGCATACTGTTCTTCATCCTGCACCGTTCTTATATCCATCACTTTAAAATCGCCAATAGCAGGAACAGCAATTTCCTTCTTATCTTTTTGAACAATATTCATCGCCGCACCATCCCATTGCAGTATAAGATTGCCAGCTGCATTTGTTCTTTTAATATTATCAATTACAAAGCCATGCGTTTTATTCGCTTCGTTGTGCTGCCATTTTATTTTCAGGTTGGTTCCATCGAGGGAGGTCTGCAAAATTTTTTCAATTTTTGCAGATTCCTCTACATCTGCAGTAACAATCTGCCCGCTTAAACTCATCAGTTCTTTACCATTGCTGCGCAGTCCGTTGTTCTCTACTTCAAAAGAAGGTTTGAGTGTTTGTATATTAAAACGGAATGTTTTAAACGTGGATGGCACATCCATTACTTGCTCCAGTGCAAAAGAAACTTCATATAACGCATCCGGCTGTAAATCCTTATCAGGCCTGAATTCCAGCGTTCTTGCATCTATCCAGTAAGCTTTTCCTTCCACGGCTGGCGACAAGCTGAACAATGTTTCTTTCACCGTTTCATTCAATGTATGTGTAACGCCTGCATCTTCTGCAAGCTGTATGCGCAGCGTGTTTTTTTTCGATACTACACCCGAAGTGTATGCATCAATATACTTACTGAATGCCGGATCAACTTCAACGAGTTTACTTTTGGTGTTGCAGGAAAATAAAACCGCGAAAGTTACAAGCATAAAAAAACCGCTCAATGTTTTGAGTGGCATTCGGTAATGGAGTTCCATATATGAAGGGGAGTTTTTGAAGATTGAATTGTATAAATTCAATAGAAAATTAAGCAATCTGTTTTGATGTATAAAAGAAAAATTTTGTTAAGCATTTTTTGTGGGGTGAGAGATATGGATAAAGGTTTTTTAATTGTTTTCCATTTCCGTAAAATGAGCATTACAGTTTCATAACCTGACTCTTTGCTTTTAGATGAGCAAAGGCAGCTTTGCAACAATTTATTCTTTTTGCAATAGTTATTTTTTTTATAAAGAATGTTTTGCAGTTTACAGGGAATGATTGTTGCCTGTAATATTGCAAAAATTGAATATGAAGAAAACAATACTCTTTTTTTTATCTTTTGTTTTATTTGCCTTTACATCAACTGATATTAAACCAGTTGATACGGATGGCTCCGTAACATTTGGAATTAAAAACTTCGGGCTAAACACAACCGGTCAAATAAAAGGCCTTAAAGGAACTATTAAATGGGATGCTGCCAACCCCTCAGCTTCTTCGTTCGATGTAACGGTTGATGTTAATACCATTAACACCGGCATTGATTCGCGTGACAGCCATTTAAAAAAAGAAGATTATTTCGATACCGACAAATATCCAACCATCCATTTTGTAAGCACAGCCGTAGCTGCCGGTAATATTACCGGCAATTTCACCATTAAAGGCATCACAAAAAAAGTCAGTTTTCCTTTCACAGTTACCCCATTAGGAAAAGGCGTTTTATTCAGCGGCAGCTTCTCTGTTAACCGTAAAGATTTTAATGTTGGTGGTGGCAG
>JANXWM010000310.1 GCA_025351145.1 Chitinophagaceae bacterium | reverse complement strand
AATATCCTTGCCAATAAAAACTTTTTCGCCTACACGCACCACTTTCATAATGCCGCGTTTGGTAAAAACGATGATGTCATCCAGTTCGCTGCAATCGCTTACAAACTCATCTTTCTTAAGGCTTGTACCAACAAAACCTTCCTCACGGTTCATGTACACTTTAATGTTGGCAATAGCAACCTGCCTTGCCTGAATGGTATCAAATTGTTTGATCTCTGTTTTGCGTTCGCGGCCTTTGCCAAACTTCTTTAACAGCATTTCAAAATAAGCAACAGCAAAATCCGTCAAGTTTTCAAGATCAAATTTTACCTGTACAATATCTGCTTCAATTCCTTTTATCTGTTCGTTAAGTTCATTGATATCGAGGCGGTAAATACGGCGAACAGGTTTCTCTGTAAGCTTAATAATATCTTCTCTTTTTATTTCCCGCTTTAGTTTCTTTTTAAATGGATTAAAAGCTTTATCGATCGCTTCGATTACATGATCCCATGTTTCATGTTTTTGTTCCAGCTCTTTATAAATCTTTTCTTCGAAGAATATTTTTTCAAGCGATGTGTAGTGCCATTTATCTTCCAGTTCAGCGAGCTTTATCTCCAGTTCTTTCTGCAATAAATTCTTCGTATTATCTGCAGAAACTTTTAGCAGTTCATGTACACCAAGGAACCGTGGTTTATTGTCAACAATAACACAGGCATTGGGCGAAATACTTACCTCACAATCAGTAAAAGCATACAACGCATCAATGGTAATATCCGGAGAAATACCGGGTGCCAGTTCTACCTGAATCTCCACTTCTTTAGCGGTAATATCCGTAACTTTTTTGATCTTTATTTTTCCCTGTTCATTGGCCTTGGTAATACTATCGCAAAGCTGCGAAACCGTTACGCTGTATGGCACATCGCGTATTGCCAGTGTTTTTTTATCCAGCTCTTCAATGCGGCAACGGACACGTATTTTACCACCACGTTTACCTTCACTGTAATTGGTGGTATCCACCATACCTGCGGTAAGAAAATCAGGCATCAGTTCAAACTTTCTGCCACGTAAATATTTAATGGAAGCTTCACAAAGTTCACAAAAGTTATGCGGCATAATCTTGGTTGACAAACCCACCGCAATACCATCCACGCCCTGCGCCAGCACCAACGGAAATTTCATCGGCAATGTTACCGGTTCCTGTTTGCGGCCATCATAACTCAGTTGCCATTCTGTGGTCTTTGCGTTGAAAGCAACTTCAAGCGCAAACTTCGATAAGCGTGCTTCAATATATCTTGGTGCGGCTGCATCATCGCCGGTACGCACATCGCCCCAATTGCCCTGCGTTTCTATCAACAAATCTTTCTGACCAAGATTTACCAATGCATCACCAATACTTGCATCGCCATGCGGATGGTACTGCATACTCTGACCAATAATATTCGCCACCTTATTAAAACGCCCATCATCCATCTCTTTCATTGCATGCAGAATGCGGCGCTGCACGGGTTTCAGGCCATCTTCCACTGCAGGCACTGCACGTTCCAGGATTACATACGAAGCATAATCCAGGAACCAGCTTTTATACTGCCCCTGCACACCCGTTTCATTACTCAGGTCAATCTCTTTACTAATATCTTTTGCCATAATTAAATACGCCTGTTATCAACTCGAAAAGTATGCAATGTTAGCGATGTAAATAAAACCAATTTTATATTTTTTTTGAGCCGGTAGTGAGTGCATTTCGGCTTCGCTCAATATTGGGCCGAACTATTGAATCTTTGTGGATCGTTCCTTGCGTCGCACTCTTGTACGGTTGGATTGTATATGGAGCTTTTCCCGAAGCAAAGAATGAAGCGAAAAAGAAAAGTGCCTAACAGCAAGCATAGCTCCATAGGAGCGATACGTTAGTAGCAGCAGCCCAGAAAACAAATTAAATAGAGCTCCATAGGAGCGATACGTAAATGCCACACAATATGAAAAACGTATCGCTCCTATGGAGCTCTTTGTTTGGTTGTTATTATTTTTTCTACTAACGTGCCGCCTCGCTGAGGCTTGAGAAATTAGTTTTAAAACCAGCACTATTAATTTCCGCCCTTGCTGGTTGCTGACCAACAACAATTGGCTTCATTCACCGCCTTGCCCCAGAGGGGCAACCTGTTTGTAGAAAACTCCGCCGCGGCGGATAACCTAATAACATTGTGAATCATTGTGCAGGAAACAGGTTGCTCCGCCGGAGCAAGGATTACATTTTTTATTTTGCTATCTACAAACAGGTTACGCCGCTGGCGTAAAGAATGCGGCTGCATTATCCTTAATTTATTTCAGCATCTCCTGGCAAATAATTTTTCACGAAACATCAAGAGACCCTGAAACGAGTTCAGGGTGACGTTACTTTCTTCGCTACGATAAAAGCTGCATTCATAATCCAACAGTACAAGAGTGCGACGCAACGATGCTTAATCAAGGTACAAATGCCGGGTTCAAAATATTTTATATCTCGTATAACTCCAAAGGCTGGCCATTGGGGTCAAGAAAGAATACAAACTTTTTTCCGGTTAATTCATCTGTACGCACTTGCTGAACATCTACATTTTTATTCTTTAAATATTGTGCACTTGCGTTTACATTTTCTACTGCAAATGCAAGGTGCCGCAGGCCTTTTGATTCGGGGTAAGAACCGCGTTCACGGTAATCGGGAAAGGAGAATAATTCGATTTGGTATTTGCCATTGATGCTGAGATCAAGTTTATACGATTGCCTTTCTGCACGGTAGGTTTCTTCAATAATTTTAAAGCCGAGAATTTCTGTATAAAATTGTTTGCTTACTTCATAGTTATCTGTAAGTATTGCAACGTGATGTATGGATTGTATGTTGATCATTTTCCTATTTCTCCTAAATGTGTAAATTTAAAACCTTCGTTTGTTTTTAAGCCATAGCCCAG
>JANXWM010000295.1 GCA_025351145.1 Chitinophagaceae bacterium | reverse complement strand
GTTGTGTCACTCACTTGTACGTTCTGTTCTTTATTCGGCAAAGTGCTGGCAGTATACCTTTTTGCACAACATCATACTGTGCACAGTATAAGCAAGTTTGCTATTTCTTTATAGTGAAGCAGTTTATTTAATTTGCTACGATGCTATTACTTTTTTAACCAGCTTATCAATTGCTTTCATTTCTTCTGAAAGGTGTTTTTTTATTTCTGTTCTTATTCTTCCCAGGTGAATGGCAGAAAGTTCCTGCTTTGGTGCATTGTCTTTTAAATATTGCGATGCTTTTTCGTGGGCTGCCTGGCTAAGCGTTGCTAACTGTGTATGTATTTCGTTGGCTGCATCAAACTTTGGATAATAGATGTCAAGGATTTTTTTCTCTACTCCTCTTGCACCAAATAATCCTCTTGCCTGAAAATCTTTTATAAGTGTATTTGGAACGGTAGAGTTAAGTATCGCTGATAAATAATATGCTTCACTTTCTCCATCAGTATAAAATACATAAGTTTTATAATCAACAAAAAACTCTAAATCAAAAGAGCCCCTAATTATTACTGTGGAATTAGCATCTTTACCTAAAGCATTGTAAAGAACAATATATTTTTGATTCAAATTTTGCTCTGTTAGTCCTCTTTGAAAATCTATCCTATCATTGGCTGACATATTTTTGGACTTAGCAGTTTTTTGTAAATCCCAAATTCTTTCAGAATTGGCAAACCATTTAGAAGCATTTAGAAAACCTTCTCTTCTTAAATCATTCGATGAATAAAATTTACTCGATTTGTTTCCTTGTTTATTCGCAGTGATTATTACAGGAAGAACTACCAAATCAGGCTTGAATAAAGCAAATGGCAAAATGCTTTTTGATAAAGCAGTCCGAAATAAAAACTGACTTTCAATTTTGCCTGAAAGATCTATTCCTCTCCATGGAGCTTTTGCGTCAACCTGAATTATATCAGATGTTTTTATATTAATAATCCTATCCTCAAAATCATCAGGCATTTCTTGAACAAATTGTACAAAATAAAAACTACGGGGCACAATGGTTGCACCTTGTTTAAACAGTGCTTTGTAAGGATTTATTTTAGTTTGTGCCTTTACTTTTTTATTTGTGAACGCCGATGATTTTCCCTGTTTACTATAGAACCATTTTACGTCTTGTTCAATTATTTTCTTTGAAGCTGCTAACCAATTGCAATTGTGTGCAGGAAGGTTGCCTTTAAAAGAAAGTCCATCTTGCCCTGATGCCGGTAACTTTCTATTTACCTCTGCCTTTTCTGCAAATAAAACTGAAGAAGGGATGCGAAACAAAGGTTGCACCTGTTGTAAATCCCAAATGTTTGTGAGGCGGAAGCCTTTGGCTTTTCCGCTTCTTGTATTATCGTGGTGATCCGCACTGAAAAAACTTCTTGGCAGTACAAATGCTAACTGACCTTTCTCTTTTAAAAAATAACTGGTGCAGTACGATAGGAAAATAGCAGCGATTTCAAGGTGTGGAAAGTTGGCAACTTTCTCTGGTTTTACATGATACTTCTCTGCTAAAGCATTTAATATGTTTTGATATTCCTCATTCTTAATACTGCTGTAAGTAAACCAGGGCGGATTGCCAATAACATAATCGAACTTCGCACTAAGAAAGTATGGCTTGTATAAATTTTGTACAATGAATTTCCAGATACTGTCCCTGCCTGCTTCTTTTACTTTTTTTAGCCCGGTATAAATCTGGTAAAAACTTGCAGTGGTCTGGGCGTTACTGCCGCTTGCTTTATATTGCCTTTTTAAAATATTGCTGAACACCGGCAATGTTTCAATCTTTTTTCCTTGTGTTTGTTCTGCCAATTCTTCACAAATCTCCAATGCTTCATCAAACAATTTCACATCTTCAAATACCTGTGTGTTTAAATAGTATTTGTCTTTATCAATATTCATTAAAAACTCACCGCCAAATAAATTCTTTACGCCTTCGGGAGCCAATAATGTATTTGCTAAAATGATGTTTATGTGAACAGGCTTCTTTGCGTTTATAACTTCTTTACCCAGACTTACCAGCATGGTTGTTTTGGCAATCTGCACACTTAAAGGGTGAATGTCTATTCCATAAATGCTGTTGTTTAATTGCTCTACAGAGATTTCAGGATTGAGTTCTTTTAAGCGATGGATGGCAGCACGCAGAAAAGAGCCACTGCCACAACTTGGATCTAATATTTTGTCTGTAGTTTTAAAATTAAATTCCTGCACCACTCTTTCGCAAAGCCAATCGGGTGTATAATATTCACCCAATGCATGACGGGTATCTAAATCAATCAGGTCCTGGTAAACGCCTTTTAAAACATCTTCATCAACTTTATCAAAATCGAACGTTGAAATTTCCTGTGCCACCAGGCGAAAAACTTTTTTAAGTTTTTGAAAGTAGATGTCTTTATGCACCCAATGAAAAAAATCATTGTCAACAAAATTGCGGATATTGTATTTGTGAAAGATGCTGCCGTTTAAAATAGATTTCATTTCTGCATCATCTACATAATCATCATTGCTCAATACTTCATACGCAAGCACTTTTGCCAATACGCTTAAATAAGTGTGTATAACAAAGGCACTGTCTGTATCAGCAAAAGAGCCATAGGCAATACTTAGAAATTTTCTCCATTGCTCATAGCTTACCTGCACTTCACCATACTTCTTTGCATCCTGAAACACTGCTGTTATCTGGCGAAAACTTTCTATGAAAGTTGCGCTGCGATAGCCAAAGGCTTCTTCAATTCTTTTTAATGTTGCCCTTTGCTTTTCTTCTTTAAAAAGAAAGCGGTCGAGCCAATAATAAAAATCTTCTGCGTTGCTTTCTGTGAGTGTGAATGAAGCTGTAGCTACTTCATTTAATATTAATTCATGTTCCTGTAAAGTGTCTAATTTATCTAACTGGCTTACATCAGGCACTACCACTTTCCAGTTAATAAAATCAGAGGCGATCAATGTGTAATTATAACCTTCCCCACTATTGAACTGCCCTAACATATAGCCTGCTAATTGCTCTTTCGCATGTTTGAGTGAAAGTTTTAAATCGTTCTCAAATTCTATAATAATGCGGTTGTATAAAGTGTCTGCACTGCCGCGGTGTTTTTTATCTTTCCTCGGAATATTGATTACAGCATATTCAGCACCGGCACTTATGGCATCAATAATTTTTTCAATCTCTTTTTCACCTGCATACAAACGATGCAGCAAGTCTTTAAACAATTCCTTTTTGGTAAGCTCCTTATTAGCAGCTTTTACCTTTACAAAATATTCCCGTATTAATTCTTTCCTGTCTTTTTTCACAAATAATTTTATTTATGTAACCAACGATATTGTAATCAGTTATTTAGCAAAGTACGATAATTCGTATATCCTTACTTTAAGAAATTTGAAGGTCCTGCTTTTTGCTTTTGAAAGCTCTGCCCTTGTTTGCCTCTGACCAACAACCCTTCGCTTCAATCTACGCTTCGGTAAAAGCTGATTCATAATCCAACAGTACAAGTGAGTGACACAACAACCAATGATAGTTGCAATGCAGCTTAGCTCAAAGAAAAATTCATATTGTTATATCCCGGATTACTCTACCATGAACCAATCAAAATCTACGAAACCCCCGGTTGCTTTCGTTGCATAATTAAAAAGGCAGAATTTGTTGCCTGTAAAGATTTTCAGGTTAAAGCGCATGGAGAGTTCATCACCAATTGTTGTAAAAGTCTTGTTGTCAAAACTATATGCAAAACTTGCTTTGCCCATTGGATTGGATGCAACGGTTTTAAGGTAAACTGTTGATTGATTGATAAGGACTGAGTCAATGGTTTTTCCATTGTTTACCATCGTTACATACAATTTGCCGTTTTCTTTTTTTACGGCAATAAACGCATAGGGATCCTGGAATACGGCTAACCCCGCTATGTCGCCATCCCGCATCTGTGTTATGTCTATTTTGGTGGTAGCGGTTGTTGGAATGTTTTGATCATGTTTTGCAAAAGGCCTTTGGGTGAGTGTATTACGGGCCTCTGTTAGATTGGAAACCACTTTGGCGGTGGTTAATCTTAAATAGCCCGGCTTTTGTGTCAGTGACCATTTTGTGGAGTCTGGGTTGTGGTTCCATCCCCATTGCATGCCCAATGTGTTGGTGTTGAATTCATCTGAAGTTGGCAGATCTTTTACAGAGTATATTTTTCCAACGTTCGGTTTTTTATGAGTGATTACAGCTTTGCCATTTATTCCAATCATGGGCCAGTCATCAACCCATGTAATTGGTTGTAAAGATGGGAAACGCCCAAATGGGCCGCTGTCAACAAAAAGTATCGTCCACCATTCACCGGTTTGGGTTTGTATCAGCGCACCCTGGTGAATGCCGTAGTTAATGCCTTTTGTTGTGTCGTAGATTAATAGCTTTTGTTCATAGGGGCCGTATATGTTTTTTGCCCGCAATGCTACCTGCATACCATCCAGTCCGCCATAGGTGCAATACAAATAATAATAACCATTCAATTTGTATACATGTGCACCTTCCAGGCCTTTGCGTATATCTCCTGTATATACAAGAGAATCTTTGCTTACAGGCGCAAGGTTTGAATCTACTTCAGTAACAGATATATTATTGTAGCCCTGTGCCACATAAATTTTTCCATCATCATCAAAGAACAGGCCTGCATCATAAAAGCCTTTGGGTAAGTGTGTGATTTTCCACGGGCCTTCTGCTTTATCTGCGGTGCACATAAATCCGCCTTCATCAAGCGTAATGAAGAGTAAATAGAATTTACCGTTGTGGTATTTCATACTCGTGGCCCATTGTCCATGACCATACCGGTTACAACTATCAAGATCATAACATTTGCTGAAATCAAAGCGTGGCACAGCATTGCTGCAGTATTCCCAGTTCACCAGGTCATGCGATTTCAAAACTGTTACACCCGGAAATACAAACATGGTAGTAGTAACCATGTAGTAAGTATCACCAACACGAATAACATCGGGGTCTGGAAAATCTGCGGAGATCAACGGGTTTGTATAAGTACCATTACCGTTATCGCTGTGCACATTTTGCGCACATACATGTAACGTGAGGTTGCTGATCAATAACAGAAGCAAATATTTTTTCATGAACTATTATTACTGTTTTTATTCTGTGCACGGATATTAAAGCTTAATTTATGATCAAACCGATGAACGGATTGCGACGCAACAGGCGATGCCACAAAGTTCTTTAGCCGGTACCAGACATTTCATTATATTGGTTGCACTTTTATTTATTTCCACTGCACCATAAAATGATTACACGTCAATTTTATTTTCCTGTTTTTAACTCAAGTATGTTTACGGAATAAGGTTCGAACACTTTTGTAAAAGATGTTTTAATACCTTTTACTGTTGATGTAAGCGGCAGAATATTTTCACAGTCCGTAATTGTATTGGTATCATCCGGCTGATTACTTTTTATAACAACCATTGTTGCTTCCGGCTCAATTTTATCAATACCATTCAAGTTAATTTTTATAGTTTGTTTTTTTGCTGATGCATTTACAATCTTAAGATAAATAGTTCCCGTTGTATCATTCATGGTTGCAGCGTAAAAACCAGTGGGAACAGTTGTAACCTTTATGCCATCTGCACTATCTTTTTTGCTACGCGGCTTGTTTTGCACAGGTACATTTTCAAATGTTGCCGGTACAATTTTGTTACCGAGATAATGATTGAACAATTGCTGTACATAATATGACGGCGAACCATAGCTGTTCAACGCATCATAACCTATCAGGTCAGAATCCCACTGCCAGGCTCTTTTGCCTGTTGCTGAGTCTTTACTAACATTTACAAAGAGCGGCGCATAGCAGGACATGATGATTAAATCTGCATTCCGCTCCATGCCCGTCATCCATGCAGCATCGCCAAGCGCTGCATTTAAATTTGTGGTTGGTATACCTTCCCGTGTTGCCCATTCGCCCACAAATATTTTAGGACCGTTGCGATCATATTTATCATACTGCGAAGCGTTCTCCCACATATCCCAACTGGTACGGTAATAATGTTCATCCACTACAGCAGCTTCTTTACCTTTTACACTCATAGAAGGGTATTGCGTAGCCGGTATAGTGGAGATGCAAATAAGGTTTGGGTACTTTGCTTCAATCGCATCCCTGAATTGTTTAAACCTTCCGTCATAACTATTGCTTCTGTCGAACCAATCTTCATTCCCTATTTCAACATAAGTAAGATTAAATGGTGCAGGATGCCCATCGGCAACACGTTTGGCACCCCAGTACGTTGAAGCATCACCTGTTACATATTCAATCTCATTAAGTGCATCATCAATATATGGCTTTAACAGTGGACCTGCATCTACATGATCACCCTGTAATGAATAGCCGGCATATAAAGCGAGTACAGGTTCGGCATGCATATCTTCACACCATTCTAAAAACTCAAGCAAGCCCATGCCGTCAGAAGCCCGGTAACCCCATGAGCCATTATGCCCCGGCCTGTTTTCCAAACTACCCAACGTTGTTTTCCAGGGAAAGGCATCGGTGATCAATGGCCCTTCTAAAAAATTACCGCCGGGGAAGCGCAGGAATTTTGGTTTCATATCCACAAGCATTTGCATCAGATCCTGCCTGTTACCATTATCACGATTATTATAGGTTGGCGGAAATAATGAAACAAGATTAAAGTAATACAAACCGGTGCGGTCTGTTGAAATAACAAACCGTGCATCTTTTGTGGGCTGAATATTGGCGGCTGTTGTTAAGTTCAGTTCATACTCCTTCCAGTAAATACTTTTTTGAAGATTGATAGTGCCCGATGCATATACTGTTTTACCATCATTGCTTTCTATTGAAACAGTTATAGGGCCGGGTGTATTATCCGGAATATCAGGAAGCGGTGGCGTGTTTGGCTTTGGCTCCCATGGCCAGCGAAAAGGTTCGGAGCGCTCTGAGCCTTTCATATAAAACGATGCTTTGTATGTTGTTGATGGCTTTACCGGTATGCCCCAATAACCTTCATTTGCAATACCAACCCTGCCCGAAACTTTCTCAACAGTCAACCTTAAGCATGTAGAAAGTGCGCCATTAATTGCATGTCTTCGTTCGTCATAAGGAATGTTTTCTTCGTTTGCAGCCATCAGCTTTATATCTGCGCTGTCTGCTGTATTACCTTTCACAAGACTCCATCCTTCCGGTATTGTTTTGCTGTCTCTAAAAATGCGGTTGCGGATCAGCTCAGCATATAAACCGCCATCATAAGAATGATTAATCTCTTCGGTCATTAACCCGTACAACATCGGGCTTACATTGGCACCCGGTTTGTCCAAATTAAGTGTAAGCGTTGTTTTCTGAGCGTTCGCACTTAAAACCGTGCAACTCAAAAATCCTGCAATACCAAAAAGTCTATTCAAAAATTTCTTTTGCATCAATAAAATTTTAAATGGTTTTCATCTTTACTTTATTATTATTCGAAAACACGAAGTGTTGACTGATGAATTATTTGCTTACCAACTGCAACACAGTGGTCATCGCCTGTTGTGTCACTCACTTGTACTGCATATTTCAAAGCATCAATCTGTGCTTCACGAAATCGATTACCTAAACAGCAGCGGCGCAAATTCATACAGGTCTTTCCGCCACACCGGCCAGGTATGTCCGCCGGGATATTCATAATACACGTGTTTGATGCCCATCTCATCAAATTTCTACAGCATTATTTGACAGTTGTTGTAAGCAATATCTTCTTTGCCGCCCATTGCTATCCAGAATGTTTTCAGATGCGTATTAATCATTGCAGTGTTCTTTTGCATAAAGTCGTATTGTTTATCTACAAGTTTATCCAGCATGGGTTTTATCCAACCCGAACTAAATACACCCAGGTACGCAAACATATCTGTGTTATTAATGCCTGTGTACAATGTATGCAAACCACCCATAGACAAACCTGCCAGCGCACGGTTATTCGCATCAGTGTCTGCGCGGTAATTTTTTTCTACAAACGGAATGATCACCTGCTTCATCTCTGCTTCAAACATTTTTTCTGAATTTTCTATGCCTTCACTGGTAAATCCACCGATCCCAATGTTTGCATCAGGCATTACAATGATCATTGGTTTTGCTTTTTGCGCAGCAATAAGGTTGTCAAGTATTAAATCTGTCTTGCCCTGAGTAGCCCAGCCTGTTTCGTCTTCTCCGCCGCCATGCAAAATGTATAGCACAGGATATTTTTCATTTGTATTTGCATCGTAACCCGGTGGTGTATAGATATACAGATCACGCCAGGATCGTGTAACAGCAGAGTAATATTTTTTTATTCTTATGTCTCCATGAGGTATATCCTTTAGAGCATAATAATCATCTCCCTTAAATGGTATTTCAATGCCACTTGCCATTCTTCCCATGCCATAAAAGGCTTCACTCGAAGGATCAACCACCGCCACACCATCTATCAGTAATGAATAATAATGAAATCCTTCACTAATGGAATCTGTTGTTACAGTCCAGTAACCACCGGTGTCTTTCATCATGTCGTATTTCTTTCCAAGATCAATCTGTACTTTCTGTGCGTCTTGTGCTTTTATGCGAAATACAACACGACTGTCCGGCAATATCTGCGGGTATTTTGAAGAACGTACATTGGTAGCAGCCGGTGTACCTAAAACCGTGTACGATGAAAATTTTGAAACATCAACGGGCTTAAATAAAAACTGCGAAAACATATACAACCCATTCTTCCATACTTTAAAATCATGCACGCCTGGTTCAATGTAATAGATATGCGGCACATCATTTTTTTGCAGATAATCATGCGTTCTTTTACTGAAGCTGATCAATCCATCCGCATCTCCGCATGATATCCATAATAATTTTAGTTGCTGTTTTGCTTTCTCCGGATCAGGTACCAAAACTTCCGGTGCTTTTGTATTTGGTGCAGAAGAAAAACCGCCTACCCATGCAAACTTATCAAGATTGCCCAAGCCAAAATTGAGTGATTGTCCTCCACCCATTGACAGGCCTGCAATTGCACGATTTTCCCGGTCTGTATAAACATTGTATTTCTTTTCAATAAAAGGAATGAGATCATTCAATAAGTCTTTTTCAAATGTTGCAAATGCCTGCACTTTGGCGCTGTCAAAAACATTCCCCACTGCACGGTCGTCCTTCATTGCCCTGCCATTTGGCATTACAATGATCATTGGTTGCACCTTGCCCTGCGCATATAAATTATCCATAATCACCTGTGGTGTACCACCATTCAGCCATTCTTTTTCATCGCCGCCAATGCCATGCAATAAATACAATACGGGATATTTTATTTTCTTCGAATAACCCGGTGGCGTATAAACAATGGCTCTTCTTTTTGTGCCAACAGTTTTGGATTCATACACAACCGTGTCGATTGTTCCATGCGGAATGTTTTGTTGCAATGAATCAAAGCCTTGCAGTGCTTGCTTTTCAGACGGCTGTGCAAAAACAATTGCTGTAATCATCATGCCAATAAAAAGTGATAATAATTGTTTCATATTTCGTTAGTGTTTTAGTTTTATTATTATGTACCCAGCTAAATTACTACTATGATGCATTGTTGCGTCGCACTCTTGTACGTTCAGTTCCATATTGAACAATTAGTACAAGTGAGTGACACAAGGGACGATGATAGCAGCACTTCAGTTAAGTTCATCAAAAATTATTTTGCTATCAGCGTGTATAGTTTTCCTGCTTGCGTTACTATATCATATACAAAAGTTTTTTTCAGTTCAGGCTGCTTAATCGTTGCTTTGGCTGATATAATTGGCGCAGGTATTTTTTCAATTTGATAAAAGGTATTGACATTATCACCAACAGCATTTTTTAATGTGTTGCCGTTACTAAACTTCATTTCATTGAGAACCCGTAACCGAAGATTACCACCCAGGGTTGATCGTATAACTGCTTTTATAATTTTTCCATCTTTCCATTCCAAGTTTATAATTTCAAAGCCGCCTCTTGCACGCAAACCTTTTATGCTGCCCTGTTGCCATACATCGGGCAATGCAGGCAGTAAGTGAAGATCGCCATCTTCGCTCTGCATCAGCATTTCTGTAATGCCACTGGTGCAACCAAAATTGCCATCTATCTGGAAGGGTGCATGTGCATCAAATAAATTGTTGTAAGTGCCGCCACCGCCTTCATTTGTGCCAACAGGCGTAAGTTGATTTTGTATCAGCGTATATGCATGATTGCCATCCAGCATTTTTGCCCACCAGTTTACTTTCCATCCCATGCTCCAACCGGTAGATACATCACCACGTTGCAACAAAGTATTTTTTGCAGCGCTGTACAATTCCGGTGTACGGTACGGCGATATTTGATTGGATGGAAATAAACCATAGAGATGCGAAATGTGGCGGTGATGATCATTGGGATCATCTATGTCATCCAGCCACTCCTGCAGTTGGCCGTATTGGCCAATATGCATGGGCGCAAGGCGGCTGCGCATTTGTTTTAGTGTATCAATAAGAGCCGCGTCCTTGTGTAAGATATTTGCTGCCTGTATAACATTCGAGAATACATCAAAGACAATCTGGTTGCTCATGGTTACTCCTGCGTCGAGCGACGATCCTTCATGTGCAGCAGGAGCATTTTCGGGTGACATATCAGGGCATAAAACCAGCCAGTGATATTTAGGATGCTCCACTAAAAAATCAACATAGAACAATGCTGCATCTTTTAATACAGGATATGCAGAGGCTAAATACTTTTTATCGCCATTGTACAAATAATGTTCCCAGAGATGTTGGCTTGTCCAACCGCCACCATTCTGCCAGCTACCCCAGAATGCGCCATCTACGGCACCTGTTGCCCGCCAGATATCGGTGTTGTGGTGCGCCATCCAGCCTCTAGCGCCATACATATTTTTTGCTGTTTGCTTACCGGTGGCAGCCATCTCTTCCACCATCTTCAGAAATGGTTCATGCAGTTCTGCGAGGTTAGTTTTTTCAGCAGGCCAGTAGTTCATTTCCGCATTGATGTTGATGGTGTATTTGCTGTCCCAAGGCGGATACAATTTGTTGTTCCAGATACCTTGCAGGTTGGCGGGTTGCCCACCGGGTTGTGAAGAAGAGATCAATAAATAGCGCCCATATTGATAGTATAATGTTACCAGTTGCGGATCATTTGTTGCGTTGAAGTTTTTCAGTTGCTCATCTGTAGGAAGATCATAATTTTTACCTGCGCCGAGATCAAGTTTTACACGGTTGAAATATTGTTGGTATGCTTTGACATGATCCTGCTTAATGGAAGCAAAAGATTTTGTAACAGCTTTGGCTAAATAATCTGCTGCTCTTTCATTTTCGTTTCCACTAATGTTGTTATAACTATTAAAATTAGTTGCAATGGATATATAGATGGTGACAGCATCTGCATTCTTTACAATAACCGATGTATCAGTTGAGGAAATGCTGCCGCCTGCCGTTTTGAACTGCACGATCCCTTTGTATTTAACCATGCCTTTAACGCCTTCGTGATCTATAGTTGTGCCTGAAAAAGTAAGTTGATTGGCAGCGGTTGTGTTTACATCAACTTTTGGCTGTGGCGATGAATAAGATGCAGTAAAGGAAATACTGTGTGGCTTGCTTGCAGTTAACTGCATTACTACTACACGATCAGGAAGGGAAGCGAGTGTTTCCCGTGTATAAGTTATATCGCCAACAGTGTAAGAGGTTTTTGTAACTGCTCTTTCAATATCCAATTCACGGTAATAGTTAGTATAGTTTTCATGGCCATTAAAAGCAAGATGAAGTTCACCGGCAGGTTCAAACATTTGCCCATGTGATTGTTTACTTAATATAACACGGTTTGCCAGTTGCTCGGCTTCTTTTTGTTTGCCTGCAAATATCAGCTTGCGTATAATGGCTAACGAATCCAATGCAAGAGGATTGTCATTGCGGTTGGGGCTTCCACTCCAAAGTGTATGTTCATTCAATTGAACAGTTTCTGTATCTACGTTTCCATACAGCATAGCGCCTAACCTGCCGTTGCCAATGGGCAAAGCATTTTCCCATACATTCCCGGAAGGTTTATTATACCAGAGTTTCAGCGCTCCTGAAGTTTGTGCGCAGCATGCGATAGCAGATAAAAAAAATGGCAGAAATATGGCTCGTTTCATAATACGTGTTAAATATACACTTAAATATTTTTGATTGGTAATTCGCCGAAATATTTTGTGCTTTATGCACTATGCCGAAAAGCGTACAAAGCCCTGAAGAGTGCGACGCAACAGGGTTTCATAGTAGCAATGCAGCCTGGACCATAAATATCTCTTAGTAAATGTTGCTCCTTCTTAAAATGTATATAGTTGCAATGCTAAAAGCTATCTGTTCTGAATGGTGATGCCGGCCAACCTTCTTTATTGATCAGGTTAGCATTTGGCGGATCATCGGCCCACGCATAACGCACATACTTTGGATTTGGCACATCATCACTTGATACAATTATTCTATCACCCTCAATCACTGCGTTTGCCCAAACAAATTTTTTATCATCACCTGCAATTGCAAACTCGCCTAAGGCTTCACCATTACTTGTTGCTAAACCAGTTCCTGTATTTGTAAATGAAAGAATTATTTTATTCCCGTTTATTTCCTTTGATTGATAAATTGGTCCTGAATACACCATATTTTCTTTGTATGCAATCTTAAAGGCAGCTAATGCAAGCCGGTCGCCCACTTCTTTTTTTCTGTCGGGATGAATATCATTCCATTCGCCCACATCAATTGTTACTGCCATGCCTGTATTTGCAAGTGCCAAAGATTTTGCCTGCGCTTCCCTGAACATAGCCCAGCCACTTTCAGTTGGCTGATAAGTATAATCCATAAAGCCGGGCAACTGCACAAACAGAAATGCAAGTGCAGTATCTTTCCATTTGCTGTGCCAGTCTTTGATCATGGCAGGTTGCAGCATTGCATATTCACCAGGTTTGCCGGTGTTGCTTTCACCCTGGTACCATGTAAACCCTTTGATGTTATAATTGATCAACGGCGCAATCATTGAATTGTATAAAGCTGTTGGCTGGTTTTGCAAGGCAATGCCAAAGCTTCCGCCAGAGCCGCGGCGCGGAGTATTTACATATCCAACTTTATATTGCCAGTAGCCGGTTAAGTCAACCGTATCATTGCCGGTAATTAGTTGATATGGTTTATCAGGAACAAAACCTCCTTTGCCAAAATTGTTGGTAACATGAATAACAAAAAGATTTTTTCCCGTTTTTAAAACGTTAGCAGGAACTGCATAACGGCGCTGTGGATACATATAACCTGTTGAACCAATTTTAATACCATTGATATAGAGTTCATCAGCATCAACAATCCTTCCCAGTAAAACTTTTGCAGGCACATGCGTGACGGAAGCAGGCACATCAATTTCTTTTCTATACCAAACAGCTCCGTCCAGATCTTTTACACCCTGGTCTTCCCAGTAACCGGGAATGGCAATAGTGCGCCACTCTTTTGGTACATACGAAGCATCATACCATTTTTCCGCAATGCCTTTGTCGTTTGGCTTAGGCATTGATTGCATGTCTGCAGCGGCTTTACGGTTAACTCCGTTTACATACGCTGTGTCTTTATTTTTTTCAACAGTTTGTAAGATGGCTGGAAAATCTTTCAGTCCATCTTCGCTCATCATAGCTTCAATAGGAATGCCGCCCCAGCTTGCATTGATAATGCCAACAGGTACATGATATTTTTCATATAAAGCTTTTGCGAAGAAATAAGCAACAGCAGAAAAATCTTTTACATTAGAAGAATCTGCCCATTTCCAGGAACCACCATTTACATCATCCTGCACATTCAGTAAGTTTGTAACATTGGGCACTTTGAATTGCCTGATGTTTGCATAATCAGCATGGGCAATTTCGTCAGCATATCTTACTGCATGCAGTTTCATTTGATGTTCCATGTTTGATTGCCCTACACATACCCATACATCGCCAATCAAAATATCCTGTAATACAATTTTGTTTTTGCCTGCAATTTCCATGGTGTATGGTCCACCAGCTTTTTGCGATGCTAATTGAAGCAACCATTTTCCATTATTGCCGGTTATTGTTTTGTATGTTTTGGCATTAAACTTTATGCTTATTTTTTCGCCGGCTAATGCCCATCCCCAAACATTTATTTTTGCATCCCGCTGCAATATCATGCTATCCCGTATTATACCCGGCAGCTTTATTTGTGCAAACCCGTGCACACACATAAACAATAAAACAAAGGTTATCAAAACTGTTGTGGCACGTTTCATGAATGGTATTTTATATTTATTAAGCAAACTGCATTACTACTATTGGGCTTTGGTTGTGTCACTCCCTTGTACTGCACTGCATATGTGGGCAATATGCAGACCCGCTGCGCATTATGCTAAGTTTTTAAACACTTCATCGTCGCCTTTCTATTCAAACCAGTCATATACCGCTTTGTTGGCTGAAGGCGTTCTGTTAGATGTTGCATACATTGTAAACAGGCTTCCTGCAAAACTACCGGCTGCTTTCGTACTCGAAAATTTTATGTCAACATTCTGCCAGTATCCCTTTTTTTATTTATTTGTGATGATCTGTTCAATAATTGTAACTGAGCTAAATGGTACTGGTTGAAAGTATCGTTTTGAACCGGGCCAATTGCAAGTATGAAGCTTTACTTGCCCCCGAAGCTTCGGGGGCACTCTTGTACAATAGAATAGCTCTGAACTTTTGGCTGCACGCTGCAAGTTTTTACGAATCTGCCTGCAGCTTAGAACTGGCAGCCTGAAGCTCAACAATGTTCCGAACGTAAAAGGGTGCGACGCAACGGATGCCAAATACTAATTCTTCAGTTCGGCTAAATAAAATCATACCAAAGCCTCAACCAACTTTCTACCCAAACTCAGGACCACAAATTAAGTACTGCTTCTCAATAATTCCGGGGAAAGAATTTTGATCTTTATACATTCTTATAAATTGCCGCTGGTTAACAAACCCAATTGAATGAAACCAGTTTAACAAATCTTCCTTGTCGTTAAAAATATCAACTACCGCAGGTTGGTTATTAAGTTTACTCAATGCTTTTGAAATAAGTATTTTAGTATCTGCATCTGATGAAGCCGTTACCGGCCCGATATGATTGTATTTATTTCCATCTCTGCCAAGTACAAAACCTGTAACATGATTATTTCGTTTCAGCATCCATGATTTACCCGGATATTTCTTTATAAGATATTCAATAAGGTATCTTCTACCTGCACCAAAAATATCTTTATCTAATGCAATAATTTCTTCAATATCCTTTAACTGAATTGGCTCTGGAAATAGTCCGCCATCATCATTTAGATATTGTACAGATGAGCTCGTCATGCGGGTAATAATATATTCATTTTTAAATCCAAGTTTGCTGTAAACGGCTTGCCCTGCAAGAGTTGCATCAAGTTTTACAGATTTAAAAGATGCTGATTTATCTAAAATACTTTTCATTAATAAAGTGCTTACCCCATTGCCGCGGTACGCTTTATTAACCAACACCATGCCTATCCATTCAACTTCATTTGAATAATTTATTGCAGCAATTGTACCAATTACCTTTTTACCGGCCATGGCAACAAGGCAAATATTCAGGGGGTTTTCTATAAATAACTTCCAGTCACTTTCTGTTTGGTTCCATCCTTCAGCAGTTGATAGCTGCATAGCACAATTTAGATCGCTCAATTGCATCGGCCTTAATGTAACAGCTTCATTGATCATTGCGGGATTATTCTATCAGGTAAGTATTAAGTCCATCATTCGGCTTCGATGTAGTTGATGTCTTTCTTAAATGTTTCATCTAAATAAAAAAGGGCAATTAATGCAAGCGCATAGGTTATAGCAGCCACGGTAAGGGCGCCATACATAGTTCCCATGTTGCTCTTCGCCCTTAAAAAAAACATGGTTAAAGGAATAACAGAACCCCGCACAAAATTCGGAACTGTTGTGGCTACGGTTGCCCTCAGGTTTGAACCAAACAACTCCGCAGCAACGGTAATAAAAAGTGTCCAGTATCCGCTGCAAAAACCAAGACAGGAACATAATAAATAGAACATTGTTATATCATGAACTGGCAAAAGCAAATAGGTAAGTACCAGTAAAAAAGACGAACATATAAATATAAAAATCACCTTTCGCCTGTTTTGAAAATACTGACTAAGAAAACCACTTGCAAGATTGCCCAATACCTGCCCGGAAAATGT
Organism: Chitinophagaceae bacterium; assembly: GCA_025351145.1. Taxonomy (GTDB): domain Bacteria; phylum Bacteroidota; class Bacteroidia; order Chitinophagales; family Chitinophagaceae; genus Limnovirga. The sequence goes on along the minus strand of JANXWM010000295.1, from coordinate 937 downwards.
AAACATAACGGCAAGGCCTGCATCAACAGGAGTTGTAAGCCCCATTGCCTGCGAAAATTCCGGTGAGAACGTGATTAAAATTCCTGTAACAAACCATATCGGTGTTCCAATTAAAATACTGCTCATGTATTTCACCAGCCGTGTTTTATTATTAAATAGTTTAAGCATGTTGCCACGTTTCACGTTCTTCTCTTTTAGCTTCATAAATATACCAGATTCAAAAACTTTCATCCGTGAAATCATCAGAACCAATCCCAATCCTCCGCCAATAAAATACGAATACCGCCAGTCAAAAATATGGGCAACAAGGTATGCCAGTAAAGCGCCCATCACACCCATGGTGGCAACGAGCGTTGTGCCATAACCACGTTTCTCTTTTGGCAAAATTTCTGTAACCAATGTAATGCCTGCACCAAGCTCGCCGGCAAGCCCAAACCCTGCAATAAATCTCAACACAGCGTATTGATCAAGTGTAGTTACAAATCCATTTCCAATGTTTGCGGCAGAGTAAATTAATATGGATCCAAACAAAACAGAAAGCCTCCCTTTTTTATCGCCCATTATTCCCCAGAATATGCCACCAATAAGCATTCCGGCCATTTGCAGGTTCAAAAGCATGATGCCATTCTCTAATAATTTTTCCGTGGGGATTTTTAAAGATCTTAAACTTGGAACACGCACAATACTAAAGAGAAAAAGGTCGTACATGTCTACCATATATCCCAGCGCAGCAACTATAACAGGAAGGCTTAAAAGTTGCCGGGTAAAAGTTTTCTGCGATAAATCAGTCATTGAATTATTTATTGTTTGTGGATAGTAGAATATAAATTTTATGAACCCAACTACGGTACTTTTCTGATCGTTCCTTGCGTCGCACTCTTGTACTGTAGAATACAAATGAACAGTGAACAACGAACAGTGAAAAATGCGCTTTAAC
>JANXWM010000281.1 GCA_025351145.1 Chitinophagaceae bacterium | reverse complement strand
GCTGCATGCTTTTCTTGCTTTATCGCTTTTGTTGGGGCCGCTGCCATGTATCAGCAATGTGCTGAAGAATATAGTATCACCGGGTTCCATATCGAGATAAACAAATTTTTCTTCGTCTTCTTTTGTAAGGCTGTGTATGCCAAGGTAGCCTTTATTTACCAACTGGTCTTTAGGATAATTATGCTCTAATAAAACGCCTGTTTTGTGCGAGCCGGGTAACACATACAAACAGCCATTTTGCTGGTTAATGTATTCCATGGCCGTCCAAATACCCACTTGCTTTTGTGCGGGCCTGAAAGGGAAATAAAATAAATCCTGGTGTGTTGGGTGAACAGAAGTGCCAAGGCCGGTATCTGGTGGTTTGTTGATATACATGGTGTGTATGGCCAGGGCTTCATTACCAATAATACCTTTTACGTAGGTTAAAATACCGGGTTCTTTGGAGTAGCCAAACAATACAGGGTCATCCTGAAATTCTTGTAGTTTGGTAATGTACTGGTCGCCCTGCACATTGGTTTTGGCAATGGTAATATCTTTCATTAAAATCATAAAAGGCGTTCTTGGCACTACGCCGTTTGCAATATCTGCAAAGCGCTGGTTGTACAAATCTACTTTCTCTCTCGATAATAATTTTTTTACAAGGATGTAACCGTTTTCTTCGTAGAATTTTCTGTCTTCGTCACTAAATGTGTGTGTGGAAACTTGATCTGGCGTAATAGTGTCTTGTTCCATAGTATTGATTTTTTGGAGTTATAAATATGTAATTTTTAGTCTTTGATGCAGAATATTGGTTTGTTGATTAGCCATAAAACTAAAAGAAAAATCAATTGCATCAAGCTTTTTGAGATTTTTTTTTTGTAAAGGATATATTTTTTCAGCAGTTAATTGAAACTTATGATGTATAGGTCAACTTTTGCAACTTTTTTTAATTACCCCCAGATTGAAAGTCTATATTCTGTTGTAAGTTTTTATGTATTTTAAAATGATCTACGATTTTTTACTGCCTTAAAACTTCTATTGAATTAAATATTGTGTTATCGCCTGAGAGATATTTAATGGAAAGATCACAACTGTGATCGACCTTTTGCGTAAATACCGCATCGGTTAAAAATATAGTTTTAGTAATCCAGCGGCCGCTATTTGTGCAGCTAATTTTATAAGCTTCTTTTTTATTATTGCCAGCGCTGTAATTAAGTGACCATGCGCCGGTCCCTTTATCGAGGTAAATTACTTTTACAATAACTTTTTGTGCAGTGGTGCTTCCATTAAAAAACTTTTTATCAAGTGCGAAGAACATTTCGGTCATATCTTTTTTTGAATCGAAGCCACGGGCAAACCTGCCGTAAGGCTGATCAGTTGGACCTACACGCCAGTAACCGCGACTGGTAGTATTGGGCGAATATTGAATTAAGTAGCGGTAGTAATTATCGGGCACCAGGTTTACGCCAATATCGTTGATGACCATATTGGCTTCGCGTTCTTTTTGATAGGATGTTTTTTTACCGCCATCATTAGATTTTTTATTTTTCCTGTTTTGGTTTTTACTCTGGCGGTCAGGGTTTCTAACTTTACCTTTTTTATTAAGCGTTGCATTGGGCGGATTATAGCTGCTGCTATCAGCATTGACATCATCAAGATTACTAAGGTCGCCTCTTTTAGCGCCATAAGCCGCATACTCTTCGAGTATTTTATTTATTCTTTCGGCGGAAAGGTTGTCGTTTTTTATATCGGATTGTTTGATGCCTTCATCAGACCCACCATCTTCTTCGCCGTCATCGTCACTGAATCCTTTTCGCTGCATTTCTTTGTTATATTGATCCAGTTTCGCAGGGTCAATTACAGGGCCGTATTTCGATTCGGGGAAACGTTTTAAATCTGCAGCATCAAGCCCATCCCTTAAAAGGCAGAATGCGCCGGGTGCAGTGGCTGCAACCTTTTGCCCTGCATAAACATTAAAGAAATTAAAACTGATTGAATCAATGGGATTGTTCAGGTATTTTGGTGCGGTATTAAAAATGTCCAGGCCAAAATGCAGGCAGGATCCAAGCAGTGCATACATGTTCCAGCTTTCGTTCTGGTTAAACCATTTGCCAGATACAGTTATTTCGCCACGCGTTCTGTTTGCCGAACTGTCTTCCCTTGTTTTTACTTCTAATTTTTGCAGCCGGTTATAATACTCCAGTTCGCCATTAAACTGGTAAGTATGCGAAATATTGCCGGCCTTCATCCAAACATTTAGCAGGTTGCTGTGCAGCCAGTCAAAATACCTTCCGTCGTTGCCCTGGTTTACTAATAAATTAATTCGTGGTGTGGCGTTTTGACAAACCTTGTACATATACGTCCATACATCTCTTTTAAAATTTGTCCACTGGTCTTGCGAAATATCATACTGCGAATCCTGCGGCCTGCCTTTGTAAGGAACAATATCACCGGTGCTGCCTTCTGTGCTCATCCACATTACAATTTTTTTTCTTTCTTCTGCGGGTAGTTTTTCAATGTGTGCTGCAACCTGTTTAAGCATGTTTAAATACCGTTCTTTGTAATACGGGTTTAAATAAAAAGGATAAGTGGCTTCTTTCTTTTTTGTATCCGTAATTACTTTTGGTACACCATTGCTGTAAAGCCATTCGGGGCTGAGCGGCCCCACCCAAACCATAAAGCCAATGGCTAAATTGTGGTCAGCAGCGAATTTAAACTGCGCATCTAAAAATGACCAGTCAAACCTATCTTTTTCAGGTTCCAGTTGTTTCCAGAAAGCTCTTATATACCAGCCTTTAAAAAAGGGGTATTTTGAAATAGAAGTTGAGTCAATATCACCGCCGCCCCATACGCCATATATGCCGTTACCTGCATTGCTTGTTTGCGCAGCACTTTCAGTTGCGGCAGAAGATAAACCAGTGGCAGAATTGCTATCACCCGCTTGTGCATCGGTACTATTTTTTTTTGCGGGAACGCTGCAGAGCGTCATGGTAAGTACGCAGAGAAAACCTAAAAAAAAATTATTGTGCATCACGAGGTTATTTTAAACGAAGATAACAACTACGGTATATTTTAGAATTAAAGAAATCACACAGTTTTTTAAATTTTATTTTTTAGAAGATGTTGATTAACTATTATAAAGCGGGCTGCACATGATGCCAAAGCTGCCCATTGATATGAATGATGAAAGGATTGCGATGCAAGAGGCGATGCTATAAAAAACTGCTGCTGGTACCACTCAATTGTATTTCAGATTGTTTCTAATATCTTATGCCTGTAATTAAACTTTTGTACCAGGCTTAAGTGCACCGGTTAAGCATCCTTGCGTCGCACTCTTGTACGTTCGCCTCATTCTTCAGCAGGATGAAATGAGCCACCAATAAGCATTCTGTGTTGCCGCAGAAATTGTTTTGTATCTCTAGTATGCCTTTATTAAACATGCAGATTATTAGAGAAAAGTACATGAAGAAAAAGCATTATAAGTTTATTAAACATGTTTTTTTATTATTTTTTTCTGTATCATTGCCACATAAACACACCAATAAACTATATACTGGATGATCTTCAATTCGCTCATCTTTGTCGCTTTCTTTGTTATCGTTACATCATTATTTTTTATTCTGCCGCATAAATACCGGTGGGGATTATTGTTAGCTGCAAGCTGCTACTTTTACATGTATTTTGTACCTGTTTATATCCTTATACTCGGTGCAACAATACTTGTAGATTATTTTGCAGGTATTTACATTGCAAAGAGTGAAGGGCGAAAGCGCAAGATATTTCTTATATGCAGCCTTATTGCAAACATTACCGTACTCGCGGTATTCAAGTATTACAATTTCTTAAATTTCAACATCACAGAATTACTTGGCGATTTTGGCTATAAAAACCCAATACCGCACCTTGATATTTTACTTCCGGTAGGTTTATCTTTTCACACTTTCCAGGCCATGAGCTATACCATTGAAGTGTACCGCGGCCATCAAAAACCTGAAAGGCATTTTGGTATTTATGCACTGTATGTAATGTTTTATCCGCAGCTTGTTGCGGGGCCTATTGAAAGGCCGCAGAATATGCTGCACCAGTTTCACGAAGAAAAACATTTTGATTACGACAGGGTTGTTCATGGGTTAAGGATCATGCTTTGGGGGTTTATAAAAAAACTGGTAATTGCAGATCGTGTGGCCATTTATGTAGATGCTGTGTACAACAATGCGCATTACCATAGCGGTGTAACCATGATCATGGCTACCTGTTTCTTTAGCTTCCAGATTTATTGCGATTTCTCCGGCTATTCTGATATTGCCATAGGTGCAGCCAAAGTAATGGGCTACGATCTTATGACCAACTTCCGGCGACCCTTGCTTATCGTAAAAAGTTTCCAGGAGCTATGGCAACGATGGCATATCTCACTCACCACCTGGTTTAGGGACTACCTCTATTTTTCCATGGGTGGCAACAGGGTACACCCTGCAAGGGCATTGATTAATCTCATCATCGTGTTTGGTATAAGTGGTTTATGGCATGGAGCCAATTATACGTTTATCGTTTGGGGTTTATTAAATGGCATATATCTGGCGGGTGAAAGGCTTATCAATCCCTTCCTTCGAAAAATTCATAAGTTGCTGGGGCCAACCAAAAACTTCTTCCGCATTATGGGGGTGTACTTTTTCGTAACGGTAAGTGCCACATTCTTCCGGGCCACAACTATACAGGATGCTTTCTACATTATAAAATCCATGTTTACTTTAAAACCCGGTGGCTTTTACAAGGGCGAACCCCCTACAGCTTTTGGGTATTCTGTTTTTGCTGTTTTATTGCTGATTGCAGTTGAGCAAACACAGGAGTATTTTCCCAATATAAAAATCATCAACAGCAGCAATGTGGTGGTAAGGTATTCCGCTTATGTTTTTCTTATTACCATTTTGCTGATGGTAGGTGTTTTCAACGGAGGCCAGTTTATTTACTTTCAGTTTTAAATTAAGAATATGAAAGCACAATACTTAAAATTCTTCAAAAAATTATTCATCCTCCTGGCAGTCATGTTTATTGTTGACAGGGGTTTGGGATCTATTATCGAATACTATTTTCAAAACGAACCATTGGGCGATGCGGCTTCTTTTGCCCACGCAATCAACGACCCGCAGGAAGAAGTGCTTATCTACGGCGCATCAAGGGCTGTGCATACTTACGATACTAAAGTAATTACCGATTCACTTGGTCTTTCTGCTTACAATTGCGGCCGTAATGGTTCAAATATTATTTACGGTTCTGCAATATTGCCCGGGGCGCTTGAGGGCACACACGAACACAAACTCATCATCCTCGATCTTTCAGCAAAGGAAATAGCATGGCGCCAGGATAAAGCAGGCGAAGATATACTTGCGGGCATGATGCTGCCTTATGTTTTAACCAACAAAAATTTTGAAAAGCTGGGCCTCGAATTGTTTCCCAATGAAATTTACAAAGCAAGGGCTTCTAAACTATACGCTTACAATTCGCTCATTTTATCCATCTTTAGAAATTATTCCCGCAGCGATAACGATAATATTAATGGCTACCAGCCACTGATCGGCAGCAAGCTTACACAAGACCCACCCGATTTTTCCGACAGGGATAAAATCGACACATTCGGCCGCGGCAGGCTTGAGTATTTTGTTAAGGCAGTTACCGATAAAAAAATCCCCATCGTTGCTATTCTTTCACCCATGTACAGCCAGCCTTTTAAAGACAATGAGTCTTTAAAAGTTACCAAAGAAATTCTCGCCAAATACAATGTGCCTTTCTGGAATTACGCTTCAGATCCCAAGTATGTAAAACGCGAAATGTTTTACGATCTGGCGCACCTTAATACAACTGGTGCTGATATGTTTACATCCGAGATCTGCAACAGGATAAAGCAGGAAGGGTTACTCAACAAATAACTTTTCTTACTGCCGCATTATTCAAATCTCTGTGTTACCGGCTAATCTTTTCATGGCATCCCAGTTGCGTCGCACACTTGTACGGTTGGATTGTGAATGAGCTTTTACCGCAGCGTAGATCGAAGCGTTTTGTAACCATGGCCTCGTTTGTTTTACAGGAAAGATTTATTGCCAACTTGTGAATATTTTTAAGTTGTACTATCTTAGTTCGAACAAAAAATTAGCCTTCATCAACAAAATATAAAAAATGAAATCAATTACTATCATTGCCTCCATCTGCTTGTTTTCAATATTTAGTTTCGCTCAAGATATTGATATCCAAAAAAAGCTAATTCCGTTTGACAAAGAAATGGAACAGGCACTAAAAGATTGGAATATGCCGGGGGTGGGTGTTGGCGTTGTAAAAAACGGCAAGCTGGTATTTGTAAAAGGGTATGGATACCGGGACTACGAAAAAAAATTACCAATTACGGCAAACACTTTATTCCAAATAGCTTCTAATACCAAATTATTCACAGCTATCTCTGTTGGGTCGTTGGTAAATGAAGGTAAGTTAGATTGGGATAAGCCAATAAAAAGCTATGTGCCTTCTATCCAGTTTTATAACGACGAGCTTAACAATACAATAACGATGCGGGATATGCTTTCTCATAGAACAGGTGTTTCCCGGCACGATTTAATTTGGTACAAATCCAATTTTAACAGGGCTGAATTGTTTGAAAAATTAAAGTACCTGGAGCCAACACAACCATTACGGCAGGGCTTTTTGTACAACAACTTAATGTATGCAGCAGCAGGGCATATCATTAATTTATTAGAAGGGAAAACATGGGAAAATTTTGTGCAGGAAAACATATTGGCGCCATTAAAAATGAACAATACAGTTTTCAGCATTGCAAGTATGAAAAAGCAGGAAGACATTTTTGTACCTTATGATGAAAAAAGAGACACGAACATCTTATATAAAGTACCCTACCTGGAAGAGACAGACGGGCTGGGCCCCGCAGGGTCAATTATTTCAAACATCAACGATTTATCGCATTGGCTTGCAGCCCTTATGAATAAAGGAATGTATGAAGGTAAACAGGTAATTTCTGAAGCGGCAGTAAATGCTACATTAGAGCCATCAATCGTAGAATCTAACGGATTAATGGCGCAAGGTTACACAGAAATGCAAAACCCTTTTTATGGTATGGGCAGAGATATTTATGTTTACCGGGGCCATCAATTAGTGTTGCATGGTGGCGATTTAAATGGCATTCATTCTCAAATATCCTATATGCCACAAGACAGTCTTGGTGTAATTGTTTTTGTAATTGGCGACAATAATTTATCTTATAATGCTATCACTTACAATATTTACGAACACCTTTTGGGCATGTCGATTACACCTTGGAGCCAGAGAGGTTTAAAAAATAAAGTTGCCAGAAAAAAAATCGGTAGCGAAGGCAGAGAAAAGGCAATGCAGGGGCAGGTAAAAAATACAAAACCCTCACACCCAATTGAAGATTATTTAGGCGACTTTGAAAATGCAGCATACGGTATCATCAATATAGCCAGGAAAGATACAGATTTGGTATTTACACTTCACAACATCAAGCTTCCGCTGCATCATTTTCATTACGACAGGTTCGATACAAACAATGATGAACAAAACGGTTTTTTTTCTTTGAACTACAACACTAATCCACAAGGAGATATAGACCGCTTTGTAGTTTCTTTAGATGAAGGAGAAGCAGTTTTTTTGAAAAAGGCAGATACCAGCTTAAGTACGGTTGAAACATTGAGTAAATACACAGGTAAATATAAAATTGGCACAAACATCATTGAATTGGTTTTAAAAAATAAAAATCAGTTAACCGTACTTGGAGAACCAGATTTAGCATTAATCCCCTATAAGCCCAATATTTTCAAAACAAAAGAATTTGCAGATTTCACTATTGAGTTTGTGTTAGAAAATGGTAAAGTAACAGCCCTGAAACAAAAAGATGGTTCAGGCGAATATGAAATAAAAAAAGTTGACGATATAAAATAAGCTTCAGACGACTTTGGGTCTTTGCTATAGGTGGATGTTCCCACCCACCCGAAAAGTTAGTTTATTTCGGACTGTGGGGACACAGACCGATAGAGTAATTTCATAGTTTACTTTTCGCTTCGATCTACGCACCGGTAAAAGCTCAATATATAATCCAACAGTACAAGAGTGCGACGCAAGGAAAGCTCAATTATATAAATTAAAAGCCAGGTACAAAAAATTGTATTAATAAAAAGCCGTCAAAAATAATTTGACGGCTTTTGTTTGTAACGAAAACGATTAATTAAAAATATAACGGATACCTATCTGGCCCTGCCAGCGTGAAAGAATGCTTGTGTTGTTTGTATAACTGTTTACCACAGGTATTTGATTAGCCGGGTCTAAGTACGGCATAGAATAACGTGGCTTGCCTGCATTGTTAGGATCGGATGACGGAACAAGACCTTCGTATTTAAGAAAAGAAGTTGAAGTAAACGACTTGTAAATGCCCCAGTTCTTGTTAACGAAATTACCGAGGTTAATCATGTCGAATGTAACACGCAAAGTATGCTTGTCTTTGTTCTTTCCGGTAGAGAGATAGAAGTCCTGCGTAACATTAAGATCTAAGCGCTGGAAGAAAGGTAACACCGCAGCATTGCGTTCCGCAGTTCTGCCCCTGTGCGAACTTAAATAAGGATCCTGGTTAATAAAATTGTTTAACTGTGCCCAGATTTGTGCAGGGGTTCTTGTATCGGTAATACTACCGCCGCCTGTGTTTACGGGAACGAGTACAATATCGTTTTGATCTTTTGGAATATAAATAAGATCGTTATTACCACCTGTGCCATCGTTGTTAGCATCGCCATTGTACGTGTAAGAAGCAACACCAGCAGGGGCTGCTTCGAAGATGAGACCTACAGAAGTGGCAAAATATTTTGCGTACTCTTTACGGTAAGAGGCAGAAGCAATTACACGGTGCGGCTGATAGAAATTTGCGTAGCCTAAATCAATTGCATTGGGGTCGCCTTTTACTGGTCTGTCTCTCCAGTTACTTGCTGCAATAGAACCGCCATCGTTCAGCGTTTTTACTTCGCTGTAAGTGTAGGCAGCACTGAAGTAAAAATTGCGTGTATTTTTCTGTACCTGCAATGTAATAGTATAACCATAACCCTTGTTGGCGTTGGTCATTAAGATGGCATTGCTGATGTTAGGATTGGTAACAGTTGCTACCGGTTTGCCACCGTAAATCTTGGTACTGTCGTACCTGATTCTTCCGTCAGAACCTACAAACGCTTTACCTGTAGAAGGCAGGTTTACGTTCTGGAAATAAACGGCATCAATGTCTTTAGAGAACGTATATTCTAAAGTTGCCACTACACCGCCGGGTAATTTTTGATCAACAGCAAAGCTTGCTTTTAAAGCCTGCGGATATTTAAAATCTTTATCAGTAAACACTAAGTTGTAAGCTGTATTTTCTGCAGTTGCACTTGGCCTATATACATTGATATCAGGTGAAAAAGCAACATTTGTTTTGCTGAAAGAGCCAAACTGTACACCATTGTTGCTGGCCTGGTTACTGATCCATACAAATGGGGGAGGACCTGCAAAAATACCTATACCACCTCTAACCTGTGTTTTCTGGTTTTTGAATACATCCCAGTTAAACCCAAGCCTTGGTGAGAATAGTGTATTGTTGCCGGGTCTTTGGCCTACATCATAACTTTTTCCATCGCGGAAAATAAGTGCCGGCACATAGGGATTTGATTGAAATTTATCTTCGAAGATGGGAACATCAACACGCAAACCGTAGGTTACCGTGAGGTTCTTTTTTACCCTCCATTTATCCTGTGCAAAAAAGCCTAATTCAGTAGAGCCGATTTCTGCAAAAGGAAATGCACCGTCTTTTGTAACGGCATATTGCAGGTTATAACTAACTGCATTGGCTGCACCATTATTGGCGCTGTTGTAGAAATCAGTTAAAGTATTAAACCTGTAAACACCTTCGTAGTTTGGTGCAAAACCATTCTTGAATTTCTTGATGTAATTCTGTGTACCCAATGTAATTTCATGAGAACCCTTGTACATCGTGAAGATGTCGGAGAACTGGTAAATGTCTGTGTTCAAAAGGTTGTTATAAGTAAATGGCTCATACCCAAAAGATGTATACGTTTGTCCCTGGCCGTTCATAATATCTACCAAAGGAAAATCGCCACCTGCAAGGCTCGCTCTGTAATCCCTTAAAGCTGTATATCCAAACTGCAGTTTATTGGATGCCCTGTTGCTGAAACGTGTATTTAGCTCGGCAATTAAAATATTAAAGTTGTTGTTGATGGTATAACCACTGCCACTAAATGGCAGGCTCGTAGAACCCGGCTGCCTGTTACCGCCCGGCGCACCACTGTTGCTTGCTGCAATATTTTTGTAAGACTTTAAATAGTTATACTTTATGGTGAAAGTATTATTCTTATTTATGTTCCAGTCAATTTTTGCAGTAACCTTATCGCTGTAGGTTTTATAGCTGTAACCCTGGAATTCGCCGGGGTTGTAGTTATACTTATCCATCAGGAATTGTTTCAGTGCATTTAATGTATCAGCATTTGCCAATGAAACAGAAGAAGGGTTGGCCTGGTGATTTGCATCCGATGCAATAAAACTTGTGGCAGGTGCGGTAATTCTTTCCTGCTCGCCACTTACAAAGAAGAAAACTTTGTTTTTTATGATCGGTCCGCCAACTGAAAAACCTCTTTGATTATAACTGAAATCCTGCTTTGGAACAGTAACCGTTCTTACGTCGTAACCCTGTGTGCCCGGCCCTTTTAAATACGTATAAACAGAGCCTTTAAACTGATTGGTACCACTGCGTGTAACAGAGTTTATACCGGCACCAGAGAAGCCACCCTGCCTTACATCGTAAGGAGAAATGTTTACCTGTATTTGCTCAATCGCATCTAAACTAATTGGCTGAGATGCTGTTTGTCCGCCCAATGTTCCTGATAAACCAAATGCATTATTAAAGTTCGCTCCATCAACAGTAAGGTTGTTGTAAGAACCGCTGCGGCCACCAAAACTTAATCCGTTTGCTGATGGTGTAAGCTTGGTAAAATCCTGCAGCGAACGGTTAATGGTAGGCAGCCTTTCTAATTGTGAACGGCTGATAATTTCCTGGCTGCCGGTACGGCTGTTGTTAAAGACTTTGTTCTGGCTTACGGCCGAAACCACTACTTCTGTCAGTGCTTTGGTATCGGCGGTAAGTGCAAAATCTGCCTTGTATTCCTGGCCCAGTAACAGAAATACATTTTCCTGCGGCTCTGCTTTAAAACCAATATAGCTTACGGTAATGGTATACGGCCCGCCCACTTTCATGTTGGGTAAATTAAACCTGCCGTCTTTGCGGCTTGTGGTAGCATACTTTGTACCCGTTGGGTTATGCAGCGCTGTTACTGTTGCTGCGGCAACCGGTTTCCCATTGTCAGTAACGCTGCCAACGATTTCCGAAGTTGTTTCCTGCGCCATCGTTGTGGAAACTACGCCCAGAAAAAAGACCATGCTTAAAAAGGTGTAAATCATGCTTCTCATAGCTGTAATTTTTTTGCAAAGGTGAGCACGGGAATTAACGTACACACGATTTGCGTGTTATTGAATTATTAACTAAACCAGCAAGAAATCATGTTAGAAGTTATCGTTTTTTTAAGGGGAGAGATTGGTGTTGGTATTAGCAAATTGCTCATTGTAAAAAAAGTTCTTTTTGCCGAGAAATAAATTTGTTGTTTAGGAAAATCCTTTTTAAATGCGACGCTGAAAAATGAAAATAATTTGGTGTCCGGCTGCAGAGCAGTTGGCATCGCCGGTTGCGTCGCACACTTGTACGGTTGGATCTATAATGTGCACGGCTGCAAATAATCTCC
>JANXWM010000279.1 GCA_025351145.1 Chitinophagaceae bacterium | reverse complement strand
ATGTTTCAATAAATCTACGGGCTGTTCTATGCTCAGTAAAATTTCTGCAGTACAAGAGTGCGACGCAAGCAAAGATCCATAGTTCTAAAAAGCCGGGTAAATAATAATGCTGCCTGTTATACTTAGTGTGGTGCTTTTTATAATAATTTACATTTGAAAACATACATTCGCATGTTAATTATCATACTTAATACATTTATATGAAAAGTAGTGCACGCTATTCCCTCTTTTTTGTTGCTGTAATATTTATGGCAACATCCTGCAGCAAATCGGTTCCAGATCAAACAAAATATATTCCCAAAGATGCCATGTTAGTCTTTGACATGGACTGGAAAAGCCTTTCAGAAAAAGCTTCTAAAGGGAACATCAACTGGGATTCACTCTTTACAGAAGTAATTGATGAAAAGGATGATTCCACAATTGCCAAGGGCAAGAAAATGATGGAAGACTTTAAGAGTTCCGGGATCGACATGGAAAGCAATATCTTTTTCTTTGTAAAGATCGGTGGTTCTATGATGAGTGGGCAAAGCGCCTCTGGCGGTATTGTTGCTGGGATGAAAGATGCCGGGATGTTTGAAAACTACATTAAAAAACAAGATAACGCCGGGGAGATAAAAAAAGAAAGTAATTATTCTTATATCTCTTTAGGCAATGCCATTTTTATAGGCTGGAACAAAGATGTGGTGATAGTTACAGGATCAGGCGATACCAAAGCAGGTTCTGGCAGCCCTTCAGTAACCAGTACGCCGCAAACACTTGCCGCTTTGTTTAGCCAGAAAGAAGATGAGTCTGTTGCATCAATATCTGAGTTCCGCGACCTGATGGCAGAAAAAGCTGATCTGCTGATGTGGACGAACTCCAGCAGTATGATGAGTTCTGTACCATTGCTCGGTCTTACCAAATTCGCCGATCTGCTAAAAGATTCTTACGGCGCAGGCACGCTTAATTTTGAGGATGGTAAACTGGTCGGCAATTTTAAATCGTACAGTGGCAAAGACCTCGCAGATATCTGGAAAAAATATGCAGGCCCAACAGCTAATATGGATATGATTAATCAATATCCTGCACCATTGTCTGGCTTCGCTGCGTTTTCTTTCAACCCACAGATCATCACAGAGATCATCAAGTTTGGTGGCATGGAAAGCACAGCCAATCAATACCTGCAGGAAATGGGTTTTACGCTGGATGATATAACAAAAGCATTTAAAGGAGATTTTGCCATAGCATTTTCAGATCTTGGTGTAAAGAAAAAAGAGTATCCAGGCATGATGGGAATTGGTTCATATTCCGAACCGGTTGGTAAACTAATTTTCAATGCAACCATTGGCGATAAAGCTGCCTACGATAAAATAGTTTCCAGCTTAGCCAAAATGGGCGAAATGGAAATGAAGAACGGCCAGTATGTACCCATGGGTATGGGCGATTATCTTACATGGAACATGACTGGCAAAAACCTGATTCTTGCAACAGACAGCAGCCTTTCGCAGCAGTATCTTGCAGGCAAAGGCAATGCCGCAGTGCCGGCAGATATTGCCGGTAAATCAAAAGGCAAAGCATTCGTACTGTATTTCGATATCAACAAAGTGCTGCAGTCAATTCCCCAGGATTCTACCAGCATGGAAAGCTTAAATGCAGCAAAGGCAACATTTAAAAATGTAATTGCAACCAGCGATAATTACAACGGCAAATACGTTGGCAGCGACTTCGAATTAAGAACCATGAACGATAAAGAAAACAGCCTTGTATCGCTGGTTAAGTTCATTAGCGCTTCCTCAAAAGAAATTAAAAAACACGAAAGAAGATTTGAGCAGGAAGGTATGATGGATATGAATTCCATGGATTCAACCGATATGCCAATGCCCCCCATGCAGGAACCTCAAAAATAATTACGGGCTGCGCAGGCAGCCTTTTTTTGTTTGTTAGGAGGAAAGATTTTTTTGAGCCCGGCCGCAAATCTCTTCTCAACGTTCCTTGCGTCGCACACTTTTACTGTATAACATTTGGCAGCTTTCAACAGCCGCTTCCATTCGTCAAGCTTTTCTTAAACCACATGCAAATAGATTTAAAACAGATAGTTCCCGTTCCGCTTAAAGATAAATTTGCCAAACGCGGTTCTGATATATGGAACCGCGATCTGCATTTTTCCAAAGGCGAGTGGATAAAAATAAAAGCGCCGAGCGGTACAGGCAAAACAACATTCGTGCACATTATTTATAAAATGCGCAGCGATTACGAAGGCTCCGTAAACTGGAATGGAAAAGATTTAAAACAAATAAACGGCGATGCTCTGGCCCAAATGCGCCAGCAACATGTAAGCATTATTTTTCAGGACCTGCGTTTGTTCCCCAACCTTACAGCAAGAGAAAATATTGAACTTAAAAGAGTTTTGCAGCAGCCCTATTATGAAAGCAGCGTAATAGATACAATGGCTGAAACACTTGGTATTACACATATTTTAGAGCAGCGTGCAGGCTTATGCAGTTATGGCGAGCAGCAGCGCATTGCCATTATCCGCTCATTGATTCAACCATTCGACTGGTTGATTATGGACGAACCATTCAGCCACCTTGACCAGGAAAATATTGCAAAAGCATCTGCATTAATCGCAGCAGAATGTATCAAACGCGGTGCAGGAATTATGCTTACAGACCTTGAAGATGATACACATTTTAATTATACAAGAACCTTGAATTTGTGAGAGGTGAATAAGACTTTTGATCTATGAATTTAAGGTGCTGAGCAAAGTTATAAACGTACAAGAGTGCGACGCAAGAATGCATCATAGCGGTACTTCTGCCCGGCCAAAAAAGTAAATAACATTTATAGCAATCAATAAACATGTTGAACCAGCTTTTAAAAAAATTAATTAAAACAAGTACGGGCCGCACACGGTTTGTGCTGGCAGTGGTGGGCTTGTCGGTTGCATTGCTGCTGATACTTTCTGCGGTGCAGATTCAGGCCAACTACAACGAACTGCTTTACAGCAAAACCAACCAGGACAGTATCGCCAATTTTCTTGTGTTCAACAAAGCCGTAAACGATAAAACAATCGGCGCAACCAACCTTAGCGATGCAGAAATTGCTGATCTTAAAGCCCAGCCATTTGTTGATGCGCTTGGTGTGTTAACACCCAGCCGTTTTAAAGTTGCGGCACAAAGTATAAGCGATAAAATTCCGTTTTATTCAGATATATTTTTTGAGAGTGTACCCGATGAATTTATTGATTTAAAAAGTGCCGACTGGAAATGGGATGCCAGCTCGAATTATATTCCCATGATTGTGCCCAACCAGTTTTTAGACATGTATAATTTCGGTTTCGCCACATCGCAGGATCTGCCACAGCTTACGCAGGACCTTGTAAAAAGTTTGCCCATGGAAATAAAAATTAAATCAGCATTGGGCCGGCAAATTTATTATGGCAAAGTGGTTGGCTTCAGCGATCGTATTTCATCGGTGCTGGTGCCAAAACCATTTATGGATTGGGCCAATGCACAATTTGGGACACAGGAAAACACCAAACCAAACCGCATAGTCATCCGCACCAAAGACCCCGGAAACCCTTTGCTGGTAAGCTATTTGCAGCAACACGGCCTTACTACAGATGCAGATAAAACACGGTTCAGTAAGTACCGACAAGTAGTAGATGCAGTAGTAAATATTTCATGGCTAACTGGCGCATTAATGTTGTTGTTTGCGTTATTAATATTTACATTATTTATAGAATTAACGGTGGCGTCCTGCAAAGAAGAAATCAGTTTACTCATCACACTCGGTGCATCGCCCAAACAATTGCAGGCGTTTTTAATGAAACAGTTTTTCCCTCCAAACATCGTCATATCAATTATCGTACTCATCGTTTTAGCGGCGTTGCAATTCATGCTGCAAAGTTTTTTGCAATCGCAAAATATGTTTGTAAGTGGCATGCTTTCTTACACAACAACTATTGCTGCAGTTTTAATACTTGCTGTATTGTGGTTTGTAAACCGGTGGAGTATTAATAAGTATATAAAACTTAATCAGTAATTTTTTTTAAGCCAGACTTTAGTTTTTCATGGCATCTCTGTTGCGTCGCACTCTTGTACGTTTAGATATTCTATTAAGCTTTTACCGAAGCGAAGATTGACCGAAAATAAAAAGCCACCAAGTAAAACTTAGTGGCTCCTCACATTAATGTGAGCAGATTATTTTTTGGAGTAACCCGGTTAAGCGAAATTAACCGAAGGTTTCCATGATTGATCTGTAGATTGCATGAATACCTCCTTTTCTTTAGTGAATTATAAAGCTACATAAAAATGATGAATGAAAAAACTCATGAATGAGTAGATAGCATTAATTTACTGATAGAGATAAATGGTTTTTAATTATGCTGATAATATGATGCATATACTTATAGCGCCAAATGCATTCAAGAACAGTCTTACCGCTGATAAAGCAGCAGCAGCCATTGCCAAAGGATTGCTGCTAAGTAAACTCAACTGCACTGTTGAATGTTT
>JANXWM010000274.1 GCA_025351145.1 Chitinophagaceae bacterium | reverse complement strand
TATTATATAGTCACTGCCTGCATCTGCGGTTGGTGTAATATTTCCTGTTTCTGTAACGGCAGCACAAGCGCCGCCACCAGCAGGCAGTTTCATATAATTGCTGTTTTGCGAAATGCTTACAGTAGAAAATAAATCATCGCTGTGTGGCTGTACATCTGTACTGCCGGTAATGCCCGCATAACCCATAATGGTAGAACCGCTTCCTGGTTCTATTTGCGCCTGTGTGCCTTCACTGCTATAAGTAAACGTATGGTTAGCACCAAACTGGTGGCCCATCTCATGCGTCCAGTAATCAATTACCATATAATCTAACAAGCTCGGATCGTTATAAGCAGAAAAACCACTGCCCTTTTGATTGCTTTTACATACGCATGCAATACAGCCTGCATTACCATTGTTATCACCAAAAGAGGCTACTTTTATTATTACATGTCCAATATCGTAATTAGCCTCGCCGATAAAATTGGTACAAGTTTTTTGAATGGCAGTATTCCAGCCAGAAGAACTTTTTTTATACGGGTCTGTTGCGGGATCTATAAATATTAAAGTGTCTTCCTTATCAATTAAAACCATTCTTATACCAAAGTCTCTTTCGTAAACTTCATTGGCTCTTACCAGGCAGGCAACAAGATCATCCATTACTTTTGCTTTCATGGCTGCTGTATCCTGTTCTGTACCATCAAGAAAGAATTGTGAGTATTCACCATTCACACTTAATGCCAAACGGTACTGTCTTAGTTTGCCATCGTCCGCATTGCCTTTTAATGTGGTCTTATTATCTGAGCCTGGTGCACTATTGAGCAGTGTTTCATCAAGTGAACATTGAAAAGGTGTTACCGCATCATTTTGGTTCCTTGCATTTACGCATAAACCTGGTTCGCTTTATCAAGTGGGTTTATATAATAAGTTGCTCTGTTTACAGATGTAACCATGGCATGAAAACCTGAATGAGTAATATCGAACCTGATGGTAGAAGAAGGGTTATCAATCCCCTGGCCTGCATACGTTTTAATCAAAGTATATTTCGCAGCCAATCCGGCTTCCATTACAGGGGCTTCCACAATGCGAAAACTTTCAATTTGCCCGTCAGCATTGGGCACCTGAATAGTTACTGCCGATTTTGCGGCAGCTACTGTTCTTTCGGATGGGGCCGCCATTAAATCTGCCCTTAGTAAAACATCCTGCAGTTGAAATAATTTGTATTCAACCGGCTTAAAATGATTGGCAAATAAATCTTTGCCATTGCTTACATCTGCTTCGCGTACTGATGTCCAGTAATTTTTATGCTGTGCACCGGCATATAAAGCGATCATGGAAAAAAAAGCAGTTAATAAATTTTTCATAATAATGCAGTTTGGTTAAATAGTTGAGGTTGAAACTGGCGGTTAAACAATCCGGCATTTCCGGTTATCACAAATCTTATTGAATTTTAAAACGGTAAAAACGAAAATAATGATTATTTCATTTACTGCAAATTAACTCATTGCAAACTAAGGCTGCATTTATACAGTAATTTATAAATTAATAATAAAGCTTGCAACATCGAAAATACATTCAATACCAGCATTTTTTTTCATGGCATCGCCTGTTGCGTCGCAATCACTTTATCTGTATATCAACTGGCATCTTCAGCATCAGGTGCAGTCTTCAAAACTAATTTTAAACAACGATTAAATAAATGGGGTAATTCCTTTAGTTCAGAGGTTCGCACATGCTCAATTTTATTCGGCAGTACAAGAGTGCGACGCAAGGAACGGCGATAAGAATTACAAATGTCCGGTTCATAAAATTTCTTTCTTTAAATAGGTTGCTATCATCTATCTTCAAACAACAAACGAAAACAGAAATCCAAATATGTCAGTAAAACTTATAGCCGACAGCGGCTCTACCAAATGCGAATGGTGCCTGCTGGTTGATGGTAAAAAGAAAAAAATAATTACACAGGGCATCAGCCCATACTTTCTTAACGAAGATCAGGTAGTAGCTATTCTGCAAAAAGAACTGCTCGTAAAAATAAAAAATACAGCCGTTGATGAAATTTTTTATTATGGTACCGGCCTTGCCAATCCGGAGAACGGCAGGTTTATTAAACGTGCATTGAAGAAAGTTTTTCCTTCTGCAAAAATTGAAGCAGAGATAGATTTACTTGCTGCAGCAAGATCAGTTTGCGGGCATGAAAAAGGCATTGCCTGCATACTCGGCACAGGTTCAAACTCCTGTTATTTTAACGGGAAGAAGATCATAAAAAACAGCCCGGGTTTGGGGTATGTACTGGGCGATGAAGGCAGCGGCGCTTACCTGGGCAAAAAAGTAATTCAGCATTTTCTTTACAACACATTCGATGAAGACCTGATGCTGCGTTTTAAAAACCAATTTAATACAGATGCCAACGAAATACTGGAGCATGTGTATAAAATGCCGCAACCAAACCGTTACCTGGCTTCGTTCGCCATTTTTCTTGCAGAGAACCGCGATCATTTTATGATTGAAAATATTATCGAAGACGGGCTTAATGATTTTTTCTTTACTCACTTAAATAAGTACCGCGAAAGCTGGCTGTACCCTATCAGTTTTGTGGGCAGTGTAGCATTTGGTTTTAAAGATGTGCTTAAAGATTTATGCAACGTCTACGAACTCGAATTGGGTAAAGTTTTAAAGCAGCCAATGGATGGCTTGATACAATACCATACCTCCTAAAGAGGAGACAAAACCAATTAACTTGAATAGCCATTTCGTCAATATTATTAATTGCAAACAAAATTTTAAGCCCTCCCTTCAGGGAGGGTTTGGGAGGGTTTCTTTATGAGTGAATTTGTAAGAGTTACAGAACAGCCTTCACCTTACCGGCATTTGGAAAAAATGCCCATACTTGAAATTATTACCAGCATTAACAACGAAGACAAAACGGTTGCTTACGCTATAGAAAAAAAGTTGCCGGAGATTGAAAAACTCATCGCTGCCATTACCGATAAAATGCTTGCTGGCGGCAGGTTATTTTATGTTGGCGCGGGTACCAGCGGCAGGCTCGGCATATTAGATGCAAGCGAATGCCCGCCTACTTATGGTGTTCCTTTTGGTATGGTAACGGGCATTATTGCAGGCGGCGATGCAGCTATTGTAAAATCTATTGAAGATGCAGAAGACGATACCCTGCAAGGCTGGCTCGATTTGCAACAGCACCGCATATCAGATAAAGATTTTGTATTGGGCATTGCAGCCAGCGGCACTACACCTTATGTAATTGGTGCGTTGAAGCAATGCAAATCGCATGACATTGAAACAGGCTGCATTGTAAGTAACGAAGGCAGTCCGCTTGCCGCGGCGGCAGATCATAAAATTGAAGTGGTTGTAGGCCCCGAACTTGTAACAGGAAGTTCCCGTATGAAGAGCGGCACCATGCAAAAAATGGTTTTAAACATGATCTCCACCGCAGTCATGATTCAGCTTGGCAGGGTAGAAGACAACCGCATGGTAAACATGCAGCTCAACAACGAAAAATTGGTAGACCGCGGCGTTCACATGCTCATGGAAAAAATAAACATGCCCGATTATGAAGCCGCAAAAAAATTATTGCTGCAGCATGGAACCGTAAAAAAAGCAATGGAAGCGGTGAAGAAATAAATACATTTTTTGAACCCGGCTTTGAATCTTTATTGACCGTTCCTTGCGTCGCACTCTTGTACAGTATAACTTTATTGAGCCATTAAAACAGCCAATACAAAATCAGCATCTGAGATTAATAAATCGTAGACCCGAAATCGAAAAATCGTAAATAAAAAATGGAATTACCCAATAGTCATTTCAGGATAAAAATAATCGTAAAGCCAGAACACCTTGATGAGGTAAATCATGTAAACAATGTAATCTATGTGCAGTGGATGGAGAACATTGCACGCCAGCACTGGAACACTTTTGTGTCAGAAGAACTGCAGCAAAATGTGCTTTGGATGATCAAGCGCCACGAGATAGATTACATTAACCAGGCCTTCCTCGACGATGAATTAGAAATGCACACCTGGACGGGTGACTACACCAACGTTACCTGGAAACGCCACTACGAAATAACAAGAATTAAAGACAATAAAAAGATCATCAGCGCAGCAAGTATTTGGATACCCCTCGACAGAAAAACCCAGCGTCCCCGCCGCATTGATGATGCGATGTTGTTGATGTTTGCTTAGAAAAAATATTGAGCTTTACCAAAACGAAGGTAAACGGATACAATACTGTAAGTTAACCCAATATTTTCTTTGCCCGCTCTTCAATGGTTTCTTTAGAAACTTTATATAAAGTATACGGCTTAACTGCTTCCGCAGAATCAGGAAAAAAATAACACTCGTATGGATCAACCGTACGCTGCGGAAAAAAAATCACTTTCCACATATACTGTGGAACCGTTACTTCATCCACACCAATCGTTCCTGTTTTACCAATGCTGCCCGTAAACACAAT
>JANXWM010000216.1 GCA_025351145.1 Chitinophagaceae bacterium | reverse complement strand
TACAACCACAAACGGCTGGGCAAACTAAAAGGATTTTTACTGCTCATTTTTTGTGCAGCAAATTGATTGCGCAAACCAGTCCATACCTGTCTTAAAGTGTGTTCATTATACTCACTGAGCCAGTCTACTGTTGCTGTGAATGTATAATTATTTTCAGCCAATTGCCTTGCACCCCATGCAGATAATTTTAAAACAGCTGGCCCGCTTAAACCCCAATGCGTGATTAATACAGGTCCTGTCTCTGATAATTTTGTTGATTGAATTTTGATGGTTGCCTGCTCTACACTTAAACCCATCAGCGAGGTAACACCATCGTTTGGAATATTGAAAGTAAAGAGGGATGGAACGGGTTCTTCAATGCTGTGGCCCAGTTGCTTTAGCCAATCGAAATGCGATGATTTCGTGCCGCCGCCACATGCGATGCAAACATAATCTGCCTCAAGCGTGTTGCCTTTGCTTTCGAGAATTGTGAATCGTGAACCGTGAATTAAAATTTCTTTTACATCCACATTCATTCTTACTTCAACACGATATTTATCTGCCTCTTTTAGCAGGCAATTAATGATGGTTTGCGAATCGTCTGTTTCAGGAAACATACGTCCATCAGGTTCTGCTTTCAGCTTTACACCTCTCTCCTCAAACCATTGAATGGTATGGATTGTATTAAACCAATGAAAGGATTTTTTAAGGAAATTCTGACCGCGGGGATAATGCTTTACAAGCTCCTGTATATCGAAAAAGGCATGCGTTACATTGCATCGTCCGCCACCACTCACTTTTACTTTAGATAAAACTTTACTGCTCTTTTCGAGAAGGGTTACTTTTAAACCGGGGTTAATACGTGCGGCATTTACTGCACAAAAAAAACCTGCTGCGCCGCCGCCAATTACCACCAGTTTTTTAGATGCATCCATGTTAAACTGAAGCTGTCTGTTTTACAGCATAATAAGACACATTAAGGTTAGGGTTTGCCTGTTCGGCTGCTTCAATAATCGAGTAGTCGGAAAGTATTAAAGGTTTATTTCTCTTTACACAAACATCATGTTCAAAATGCACAGAAGGTTTGCCATCACGTGTGCGCACTGTCCACCCATCGCTTTCGGTATAAACATCTTTTGTACCCATGTTAATCATCGGTTCAATAGCAAGCACTGCATTTTCTTTTAATTTTTTTCCATCGCCGCGTCGCCCATAATTAGGCACCTGCGGGTCTTCATGCAAACTTCTTCCAAGGCCATGGCCAACCAGTTCACGTACCACACCATAGCCATGTCTTTTTTCTGTATAATCCTGAATAGCATAAGAAATATCACCCACACGGTTTCCGGCTATCGCCTTTTCTACTCCTCTGTATAACGATTCTTTTGTAACCTTTACAAGCTGCAGTACCTCATTACTGGCATCGCCAATAATAAATGTATATGCATGGTCACCATGCCAGCCATTTAAAATTACGCCCATATCAATGGAAACAATATCCCCGTCTTTTAAAGGCTTTTTATCAGGGAATCCATGAACCACCACATCGTTTACCGAAGCACAGATATTATACGGGTAACCACGGTAATTTAAGAAATTTGGAATAGCATGATGGTCGCGTACAAAATCTGCACACAGTTTATCCAGTTCAAGCGTTGTTACGCCTGCTTTTAATACTTTAGCTACTTCGGTTAGTGTTTTGCTAACGAGTAAAGCGCTTTGCTTCATTAACGCAATTTCTGCTTCGGTTTTGTAGATGATCATACCGTTTATTCTCCGGGACATTTCGGCCTCCGTTCCTTAAAGGAATTTTATTGAAAAAATAAATTCAACGCTGCTATTATTGAATTTTATGAACCCAGCTTTCATTTTTCTATTGATCGTTCCTTGTGTCGCACTCTTGTACGTTTATACCATTATTCGTCAATTAGCGATCAGGTTTTTTTGTGCAAAGAACATTAATTATAAAGTTGCATTTCGCAAACCTGACTGCACATTGCTGATATATATTCTTTAGTACAAGAGTGCGACGCAACGGATGTTCAATGCTTATTCTTAAGCCTGATACAAAAAAAAATCATCAAATTTATCTCACTCAAAAACTATGACTTAACTAAAAATAAAACCTGCCAGTTTTCTGACAGGTTTAAAATATTATAAAGAAAAACTTTTAACGCTAATAACTTGCAGAAGATACAGTCTGTCTGCCCTGTATACGTCCACCTTTCATTAAACCATCGTACTGCCGCATGAGCAAATGTGTTTCTATCTGCTGTAATGTATCGAGTATTACGCCAACCATAATAAGCAATGATGTACCACCAAAGAATGTACTGAAAGAAGCTTGTACACCCAACATCTGTGCAAACCCCGGAAGGATACCAATAATTGCAAGCAGCACTGCACCGGGTAATGTTATTTTATCCATGATAGCCCCGATATAATCAGCAGTAGGCTGACCTGGTTTTACACCAGGAATAAAGCCATTGTTACGTTTGAGGTCTTCGCTCATTTGCTTGGGGTTAAAAATCAATGCTGTGTAGAGGAAGGTAAAACCTATAACCATTACGGCATAGATAAGCATATACCATGGATTACTGTGATCGGAAAATACTTTTACTATTCCCTGAGCAGAATCGAGATTGGTAAATGAGAACAGGGTTGGTAAAAACATAATTGCCTGCGCAAAAATGATGGGCATTACACCAGCACTGTTTACTTTTAAAGGTAGAAACTGGCGTGCACCACCAAACTGTCTGTTGCCAACAATTTGCTTGGCATAATTAACCGGTACTTTTCTTATACCCTGGATTAAAACAATAAGGCCCATGATGATCGCAATAAGAATAGCTATTTCGATCATGAATATCAATAAACCACCGCCGCCTTTTGCCTGCCGCGCAACAAACTCCTGAATAACTGCCTGTGGTAAACGTGAAAGGATACCAATCATAATAATGATTGAAACACCATTACCTAAGCCTTTATCCTGAATTTTTTCGCCGAGCCACATTACGAAAAGCGTACCTGCAGTTAAAACAATAATGGTAGAAAGCAAGAAGTAATCTTTATAAGATTCAATCATTGCTTCTGCATATCCGGGAGTTTTTAAATATGCAACATAAGCACTTGCCTGTAAAATTGTAACCAATACTGTAAGATATCTTGTCCATTGGTTAATTTTTTTACGTCCGCTTTCGCCTTCTTTCTGAACTTTTTGCATTTGAGGAACAAGGATCGTCATCAATTGCATAAAGATGGAAGCGGAGATATAAGGCATTACACCTAATGCAAAAATAGATGCATGTGAAAATGCACCTCCTGCAAAAGCATCGAACAAACCGAGAAGACCATTGTTGCTGGTATTTGCCTGAACGGCGGCTAATTTATTGGGATCTATACCAGGAAGAACGATATGCGTACCTACCCTGTAAACAAGAATAAATGTAAGGGTAACTATAATCTTGCTGCGCAGTTCCTCTATACTCCAGATATTCTTTAATGTTTGAAATAGTTTTTTCACTTGTTGATAGTTATTTGCGTGAATGCATTCTGTAAACCAAAAGACGCATCAATAAAGAGATGCGTCTGGCAAATGTCGTGAAAATTTATTATATAATTTCAACGCTGCCACCCGCTGCTTCAATAGCCGTTTTGGCCTTTTCGCTAACAGCATTTACTTTAAAACTAAGTTTGGATTTTAATTCACCGTTGCCAAGAACTTTCACTTTATCTGTACGGCTGATTAAACCATTGATATAAAGGTTTTCAACACTGAATTCAGCGAATGTATATTTTTCATTCAACTGATCAATCTGACCAAGGTTAAAAACTTTGTATTCAACACGGTTAATATTCTTAAATCCGCGTTTTGGTAACCTTCTCTGGATAGGCATCTGACCACCTTCGTGTGCCATTTTGCTGGAATAACCGGCACGGCTTTGTCCGCCTTTATTACCTTTTGTAGATGTACCACCTTTACCACTTGCTTCACCACGGCCTATGCGCTTTGTTTTGTGTACAGATCCTTCGGCTGGTTTTAAATTGTGCAGTTTCATTTTATATTGATTTTAAACTCAACGGGGAATCGCCCCTCGCTTTTATAATGTAAAGTATACTAACAAAAAAACGTGCAAATTGAATATAATCTGCACATCAAAAAACTTAAACTATTGGTTCAACCTTAACCAGATGATGAACTTTTTCTACCATTCCTAAAATTTGGGGAGTCGCTTCGACTTCTTTGGAAGCATTCATTTTGTTTAAGCCCAAAGCTTTTAAAGTAAGCTTCTGTCGCTCAGACCTGTCAATCCCACTTTTAATCTGCGTTATTTTAATCTTTGCCATGTCAATCAGTTTGTAGTTTAAAGATCATTCACTAATACTTTAAACAATATTATCCGTTAAAAACTTTGCTTAATTTAAGGTTCCTTGTCTTTGCAACCTGTATAGGTTCACGTAACAGCATCAACGCTTTGATGGTAGCTTTAACCACATTATGCGGATTAGCAGAACCAAGGCTTTTAGCCAATACATCGGTAATACCTGCACTTTCAAGTACAGCACGCATGCTGCCTCCGGCAATTACACCAGTACCGTGAGCTGCTGGTTTTATCAACACTTTTGCAGCTCCTTCTTTGGCAAGCTGATCGTGAGGGATAGTACCGTGCATTACCGGAATTTTTACCAAATTCTTTTTTGCATCTTCTATTCCTTTAGTGATTGCTTCCTGAACTTCCTTTGCTTTACCCAAGCCATGACCAACTACACCATTTTCATTACCCACTACAACAATAGCAGAGAAGCTGAAAGTACGGCCGCCTTTGGTTGTTTTTACAACACGGTTAATGGCAACCACTTTATCTTTTAATTCGATATCGCCACCAGCCTTTACTTTAATTACGTTTTCTTTAGCCATTTTATCTAATTGCGGTTTACGAACCAGGATTTGTCATTTAATATTTACGGTTCATCAAAAAAAAAATTTGAAACCGCAACCAAAATCTATAATTGAAGACCAGCTTCTCTTGCACCATCTGCCAACGCTTTAACACGGCCATGATACAGGTAACCACCGCGATCAAAAACCGCAACGGTAACACCGGCTTCAATAGCCTTGCGAGCAATAGCAGCACCAACCATTTTACTTTTTTCTACTTTGTTACCAGCCTGTGCTTTTATGTCTTTATCATTGGATGAAGCTGCAACAAGTGTTTTGCCGCTGTTATCATCAATAAGCTGTACATAAATGTCATTGTTGCTACGGAAAACAGAAAGTCTTGGCTTTAAGCCTGTACCTGCAACTTTACGGCGGATGCGGTAGCGTATCTTTTGTCTCCTTATTACTTTAGCGTCCATTGCTTTGTATTTGATTCTCCCTGATTCTGCCAGGAATATTGTTATATTATGAACTTTAAATCTTTATTCAACTTCTGTTGTGTCACTCACTTGTACGTTCTGATCTTTGTTCAGCAGTGTTCCTGCAGTTGAAGAGTGCGACGCAACTAAAGCTTCATTTATATTCTTGTGCCGGGCTAATTATTTGTCTTTCTCTAAAGAACTTAACCCAACTGTTGATCTTATTTACCAGCAGCTTTACCAGCTTTTCTGCGAACAACTTCGTCGCTGTATTTAACACCTTTTCCTTTGTACGGTTCAGGCTTACGTAAACCGCGGATCTTTGCTGCAACCTGACCCAACAATTGTTTATCAATACTCTCTAAAATGATCTGAGGGTTTTTACCTTTCTCTGTAAGTGTTGCTACGCTTAGTTCTTTTGGAACTTCGAATATAATATTGTGAGAATAACCCAAAGAAAGATCGAGCAGGTTACCCTGATTTGTTGCTTTATAACCTACACCCACCAATTCAAGCTGCTTCTTAAACCCATCAGTTACACCCTTTACAATATTGGAAAGTAAAGAACGGTATAAGCCATGCATTGCGCGGTGACGGATCTGCTCTGTTGGTCTTTGCAGAAGGAGATTACCATCTTTTACTTCAAGGGTAATATCTCTGTCAACTGCCTGTTTTAATTCTCCTTTAGGTCCTTTTACAGTAATGATATTGTTGTTGCCAATATTTACTGTAACGCCTGCAGGAATTGCTATTGGTTGTTTACCTATACGTGACATAGCCGGTTTACATTTAAAAGTTACTGTTTGAGATTTGTGTTCAGCCACGACTAAGGCTTAATTATCAAATCAATTGCTTACCTGAATCTCAATTAAGAAATATAGCAGAGTACTTCGCCACCTACATTCTGTGTTTTGGCTTGCTTATCGGTCATTACACCTTTCGAAGTACTAAGTATAGCAACGCCTAAACCATTGATCACTCTCTTTATTTCGGCTGGTTTTGCATATTGACGCAAACCCGGACGGCTTACTCTTTCCAAGGAACGTATTGCTGGTTGTTTAGACTGCAAGTCATACTTAAGGGCTATTTTAATTAGTCCCTGTTTAGTATCTTCTTCAAATTTATATTTAAGGATATACCCTTGATCGTAAAGGATCTCAGTTATACGCTTCTTTAAATTTGAGGCAGGTATTTCTACTAACCTGTGGCCGGCCATTTGAGCGTTACGAATCCTGGTAAGGAAATCTGCTATAGGATCAGTTACCATAATTATTATTAGTTATTCAGTTCAAAATTTAATTTACTACCTGCAAATTTTTGGCAGGTAATCTTAAGCTTGTGTAAAACAATTCTACCAGCTTGCTTTTTTAACTCCTGGTATTTTGCCATCCAATGCCATATCGCGGAAAGCTATTCTTGATAGACCAAAATACCTGATGTACCCTCTTGGACGACCAGATATCTGGCAACGGTTTTTCAACCTTACTGGAGAAGCATTTTTTGGTAAAAGGTCTAAAGCCTGGTAATCACCAGCTTCCTTTAAAGCAGCACGCTTTTCAGCGAACCTTGCCACCAACACTTCTCGCTTTTTTTGCCTGGCTTTTACAGATTGTTTTGCCATAAATAATGTACGATTTACAATTTCAGATTTACGTTTACTACGAATTAAAAAACAATCCGTATCCGCAAATTTATTTTAGTTAGTATCTTTTTTAATATTCTTAAAAGGCATCCCTAGTTCTTTCAGCAATTCGTAGGCTTCTTCATTGTTTGCAGCTGTTGTTACAAACGTAATATCCATGCCGGTGATCTTACTTACTTTGTCAATATCAATTTCAGGGAAAATGATTTGCTCAGTAATACCAAGTGTATAGTTACCACGGCCATCAAAAGCTTTATCGCTAATACCTTTAAAATCACGAACACGTGGTAAAGCAACTGAAACAAGGCGGTCTAAAAACTCATACATTTTTTCTCCGCGTAGTGTAACACGTGCACCAATAGGCATTCCTTTGCGCAACTTAAAATTGGAGATATCTTTCTTACTAATGGTAGGTACAGCTTTCTGCCCTGTTATCTGTGTAAGTTCCTCAACAGCTACATCTACAATTTTTTTATCTGCTACCGCACCATTTACACCACGGTTTACGCATATCTTTTCAAGCTTTGGAGCCTGCATGATACTGTCATAACCAAATTTCTTTACTAATGCAGGTACAACTTCGTTTTTGTATTTCTCCTGTAATCTCGGAGTATATTTTACAGTACTCATTATTTAATTACCTCCCCGGATTTTTTTGCAATACGAACTAATTTTCCATCTTCCCTGGTACGCTTAATTTTACTTGGGCCACCAGTTTTAGCATCCCACAACATTACATTACTAATGTGCAAAGGTGCTTCCAGTTTTACTATACCACCTTTGGTATTTTTAGCTGAAGGCTTAGTATGCTTGGTAACAATATTAACGCCTTCTACTACAATACGACCTTTATCCACAATAACGCTAAGCACTTTGCGGGGCTTCTTTAAATCTTTATCATCGCCGGCAATTACAACTACTGAATCGCCTTTTTTGATATTGTATTTAGGTTTAAATCTGTTGCTCATTGTATAATTTTTATGAAGTCAACTTTTATTCTTTATTCAACTTCGTTGTGTCGCTCACTTGTACTGTATAACTTTTATCATCAATCACCACTATCTTACAATACTTCAGGTGCAAGTGAAATGATTTTCATATAACCCTTATCCCTCAACTCCCTTGCTACCGGCCCGAATATACGTGTGCCTCTTGGCTCATCAGAGTTGTTAAGTAACACTACTGCATTGTCATCGAAACGGATATATGAACCATCTTTACGGCGTAATTTATTTTTCGTACGAACGATTACAGCCTTTGATACAGTACCTTTTTTTATTCCACCTGCAGGTATTGCATCTTTAACTGTAACTACGATCTTATCACCAATTTTGGCATAGTCCTGTCCGCTGTTACCTAAAACCCTGATGCAAAGAACTTCTTTGGCACCACTGTTATCAGCTACATTCAATCTGCTTTCTTGCTGAATCATTGTTTCAATCTTTTAACTTCATACCTGCACCAATTCGATGAAGGCTAATATTGTTTCAGAGGCTTACATGAAATAAATCATGCGTAGCTTGTTTGTTTGATTACTTTGCTTTTTCAATCACTTCAACCAGGCGCCAGCGTTTTGTTTTGCTTAGCGGACGTGATTCCATGATTTTCACAACATCACCTACAGTGCATTCGTTTTTTTCATCATGGGCATGAAACCTGGTAGTTTTTTTAACGAACTTACCATAGATAGGGTGTTTAACTTTTCTCTCAACAGCAACAGTAATGGTTTTTGTCATTTTATTACTGCTTACCACCCCAGTCTTTGTTTTACGCAAATTTCTTTCAACCATTGTTGTATATTTTAATTAAATACCCAGTTCTCTTTTCCTTAATTCTGTATTCAACCGCGCAACATCCATGCGCAGACTACGTATACTCATAGGATTTTCGAGTGGCGAGATGGCATGAGCGAACTCAAGCTTTTTCAATCGCTGTTTGTCTTCCTGTATACGTGCCTTAATGTCTGTTACATTTAAATCCTTAAGGTTCTTGTTGAAATCTATCTTTTTAACCATTTTGTTCAATTTGAAAATTTGATCATTTCACAATCAATAACTAATTATTCATTGTGACATTTTCACATTGTATAATTTATGCCTGCAAATCTCTTCTAACGATAAACTTTGTTTTCACGGGCAGTTTTTGTGAGGCTAAGTGCATAGCTTCTTGTGCAACCTGCATAGTAACACCATCACACTCAAACAAAATACGCCCTGGTTCTATAACAGCTGCAAAATATTCAGGGTTACCTTTACCCTTACCCATCCTTACTTCAAGTGGCTTTTTAGTAATAGGCTTATCGGGGAAAATTCTTATCCAAACATTTCCTTCACGTTTCATAGCCCTTGTCATCGCCTGTCGTGCAGCTTCAATTTGGCGATTAGTCAACCAAATTGGTTCAAGGGACTTTAAGGCATAAGAACCAAATGAAATAGTAGTTCCACGCTTGGCTACTTCCCTGATACGACCCTTTTGCGCTTTTCTATGTTTCGTTCTTTTCGGCTGTAACATTTTTTTCGATTTTGAGTTGCCGCTTTCCAGTTTCCTGTGGCCTGCTTATCAATTTTATTTTATCATAACCATGTACCAAATGAAGTACACTGAAATAAGAAACCTAATAATTTATCTTCTTCTGTCTCCACCACCACCGCCACGTCTATCTCCACCACCGCCACCGCGTCTGTCATCTCTTCCACCACCACCTTCTCTTCTATCAGGTCTATCGTTTCTATCACCTTCCCTTCTATCCCTTCTATCACTTACATCACTCTTTCCACCTACAAAATTTGGATTCAGTTCGCGTTTTCCAAGTACTTCACCCTTACAAATCCAAACTTTTATACCAATACGTCCGTAAGAAGTATGGGCTTCTGCTACTGCATAATCAATATCAGCACGCAAAGTATGTAATGGTGTACGTCCTTCTTTGTAACCTTCAGTACGCGCCATTTCAGCACCACCTAAACGACCCGATACTTTAATTTTAATTCCTTCAGCACCCATTCTCATCGTAGAAGCAACTGACATTTTCATCGCTCTGCGGAAGGAGATACGGCCTTCGATCTGACGAGCGATGCTATCTGCAACCAATGTTGCATCTAACTCCGGACGTTTGATCTCAAAAATATTTATCTGAACATCTTTCTTCGTAATCTTCTTCAACTCTTCCTTGATCTTATCC
>JANXWM010000198.1 GCA_025351145.1 Chitinophagaceae bacterium | reverse complement strand
GCGGCATGGTACACAGCTTTGCTTTTAATGATCAGTTTGCAGATTATGGGGTTACGATTATTTTGCTGCATCAACTGGATGGAGATGCATTCTATACTTTGTACGGGCATCTTTCGCTTAGGGATATTGCTGGTTTAAAGGAAGGTGATTATATTAATATTGGGCAGGAATTTGGCCATTTTGGAGAACCCGCAGAAAACGGCAACTGGCCGCCACATCTGCATTTCCAGGTTATTAAAGAAATGCAATGGAAGAGAGGTGATTACCCCGGCGTATGCAAATACAGCGAACGTGAAAAATACCTCGACAACTGCCCCAGCCCCGATCTTATTTTGAATATGATGCAGTTTGCAAAAGAAGCATAAACAGTAAATTTCAATTTCGTTTTTCATTACAATAATTAGTTTTTATTTTAGCAGCCTCTTAAAACTACATCTATGAGCAGTCAACATTTTGATGAAGGGAGTATAAGAAAATATACCCTCTCCGCATTTCTTGGTTTTGTCTCTGTATTTTGTTTCTTAATGCTGATGATGCAGTGCCATGGCGATTTTGTGCAGGGCGGCGAAAATGAGCATGCAGCAGTTACCGTTTCAGAAGGCGGGCCTGAAGCAGGGGCAGATACATCTGCGCATGAAGCGGTTTTAGAAAATAAAGCCGAATCTGTAAGAGTGGGCTTGCCGGGTGGTATTGAAATTGATGCACTTAAAGGTGGTATTGAAGACAAGCTGGTTGCTTTTTTAAACGATGCTTCAACAAAAGGCGGTAAAGATGTATGGTTTGATTTTGATAACCTGAATTTTAAAACCGGCAGCGCCGAATTAACACAGGAGAGTTACGCACAGGTACAGAATATTGCAGCTATTTTAAAAGCATATTCTAAACTGAAAATAAAGATTGGCGGTTACACAGATAAAACCGGCGACAGCCTTACGAACCTGAAACTTTCTCAGGCACGTGCCGATGCGGTACTGGAAGGGCTGAAGAAAATGAATGCGGATGAAAAACAAATAGTTGGTGCAGAAGGTTATGGCCCGCAATACGCAAAGGCTGCAGTAGATGCACCGGATGAAGAACGCAAAAAAGACAGAAGGATTTCTTTGGGTGTAAGAGAAAAATAATGATCAGTGCATATTAAAAAAATAATTGCCACAATACACTACCTGCTCACATAAATTTTTTGCTGTAAAGTACTTGCTCCAACAAGCTGCACTATATACATACCGGCTTCTAGCCTTGGCAAATTCAATGTGATTCTTCCAGATTGATTATCGAGTGCTTTGCGCATAATTTCATGGCCGGCGATATCAAGAAGCCTAACAAATTTACAGGGCTCTTTAAGTTCAATATTAATAATACTGTTACTAACCAAAGTGGGGTATACATAAGACTTTAAATTGCCCTGGTTGGTGATATTTAAAGGAATGGTTTCGGCTGCAATTGAAGCTGGTGTAGCTGTTGCCTGTACACGGTAAACTGTACCATCAGATAAGGAAGCTACGTAAAGTTCACCATCCTCGCCTTCGCCAAAGCCTACGATGCCTTTTGGGAAACCGCTTTGCAGATTGACGTTAAATCCTCCGATTCTATTTGGTTTTATCACCCAGACATTTCCATAAACGAAATCTGCACAAACATAATAGCCTTTTAAAGCTGGGTAAGCAGAGCCATTGTAAACATAGCCACCTATTATCGCTTCACCCCCTATTGCAGTATCATGAGGGTAAGTAAAAATTGGAAATGTGTAGTTGCCTTTATCTTTGCATCCTGTAATATCAAAAGTTTCATTTCCTTCATAACAAGGCCATCCATAATTTGCGCCTGCCGGATCGGTAGTTTTTTTTAGATCAACCTCTTCAAATCCATCTTGCCCCAAATCTGCAATCCACAAATTACCATTTCGTTTATCAAAACTCCAGCGCCATGCATTACGCAAACCTATTGCCCAAATTTCATCCAATACGTTTGGATCATTTACAAAAGGATTATCGGGCGGAATAGTATAGTATGGAGGCGTGTTAACATTTACTACATTTAAACGTAAAATCTTACCTAACATTACCTGCCCATCCTGAGCAACAGGGGATACAACAGCGGCATCTAAACTTACATAAAGATATCCATCGTTGCCAAAATGCATATCCCCAACATGTGCGCCCGGAATAACTGTGTAATTAATTGACAGCAAAATCACACCCGATTTTGTAATAGCGGAATCTGGGTTAGTTTTACTTGCCTGAAATCGTGCCAGTATGGTCTTTCCATTTCCGGTATAATAAAGCACAAAAAAGGTACGGTTTGATTTGTAATTCGGCGCAAATGTAAGACTATACATACCCTGTCCTCCAACATCTGGAATGATATTACTCAAATCTAGAAAAGGCTTGCTTAACAAGCTTCCATTTTTGAATATTTTTATTTTGCCGCCTTGTTCAACGATAAACAAACGGCCAGATCCATCACCAGCATTTGTTATTAACAAAGGTTGGGTAAGGTTTTGAATAAAAGGACTAAAATTAAGCTTTGGTTGAGCATTTAGAGAATTAATCAAGAAAAGAAAAGCGAATAAAAGTTTGAGATAAAATACTTGTAAAGATGGCGGAATTGTGAATGGTGACTTTTTCATGTTGATCGTTTTTGGAAAGGATTAATATAAATATTTAGTGTTTTACATTTTTTGGGTTCATAGGTATTTTGTGATAGACTACCTTTTCAAAACGATGACTAAGCATATTATCCAGGTACAGGGGGCTGCTTTAGTATTACTGGAGTTAGCGTTCTACTTGAAAAGAGGCTGTCATTTTTGATATAAGGTGTTTCGCTTTTGTTTGGAAATATTATTTATACAAATATCCAACACCAGAAGATTTTTGTCAATCGCATGAAAGTAGATAAATGAAGAAAGCATATCTACTAAAGTAGATATGCTTGGAAGTAAAAGGCATAACAAAACAGAAAACTTTTGAAGATTTCCGGGAAGTATAAATATTTTGAACGAACGGTGCCTTAAGATTGTTTCATAGTATTCTTCAGTACAAGAGTGCGACGCAAGAGGCGATGCATAAAGCTTTTCAGCCCGGTTAATACACTACCTGCTCACATAAATTTTTTGCTGTAAGGTGCCCGCTCCAACAAGTTGCAATATATACATACCGGCTTCAAGCCTTGGCAAATTCAAAGTGATCCGGCCCAACTGATTGTCGAGTATTTTGCGCATAAGTTCATTGCCCGCAATATCAAGAAGCCTAACAAATTTACAGGGCTCTTTAAGTTCAATATTAATAATACTGTTACTAACCAAAGTGGGGTATACATAAGACTTTAAATTGCCCTGGCTGGTGATATTTAAAGGAATGGTTTCGGCTGCAATTGAAGCTGGTGTAGCTGTTGCCTGTACACGGTAAACTGTACCGTCAGATAAGGAAGCTACGTAAAGTTCCCCATCCTCGCCTTCGCCAAAGCCTACAAGTCCTAATGGAAATCCAGTTTGCTTATTCGAGTTCAATACTACACCTGCGTTATTCGCTTTTATAACCCATGCATATCCCTTTTCATAATCTGCACAAACGTAGTAACCTTTTAGCGCAGGATAAGCAGACCCGTTATAAATATAACCCCCGGTAATAACCTCGCCGCTTGTATCGGAAACGTGCGGGTAAGCAAAGGCCGGAAATGTGTAATTGTTTATGGTTTTACAACCGGTAGTATCAAAAATTGAATTGGCCTCGTAGCAGGGCCACCCAAAATTAAGACCGGTTTTTTGTGCAGCAGGGGTTTTAATATCAATTTCTTCCCATTTATCTCCGCCTACATCAGCAATCCACATATTGCCCGTGCGTTTATCAAAACTCCAGCGCCATGCATTGCGCAGACCAAGAGCCCATATTTCATCACGCACATTTGGGTCATTCACAAAAGGATTATCAGGTGGAATGGTATAGTAGGGCGGAGTATTTACATTGGTTACATTTAAACGGAGTATTTTGCCCAGCAAAACCTGCCCATCCTGTGCAAATTTTGTTGTGTTTGCGTAGATGCTGCCATCATTAAAACTAACATACAGGTAACCATCTTTGCCAAAATGCATATCACCCACATGCACACCGCCGGTGCCTGCACCCGGAAGAGATATTAATGTAACACCTGAATTGCCTATGGCAGAATCCGGATTGGTTTTACTTGTTTGAAAACGTGCCAGTTTAGTAGAGCCATCCAATGAATAAAAGTATACAAAGAAAGTACGGTTTGTTTTGTAATTAGGGGCAAATACAAGGCTATAAACACCATCGCCACCTGTGTGAGGGATGATGCTGCTTAAATCAAGAAATGGCTTGCTCAATAAGCCTCCGTTTTTATAGATTTTTATTTTGCCCCCCTGTTCTACAATAAACAAACGACCCGAACCATCACCTGCATTTGTTATTAACAAAGGCTGGGTAAGGTTTTGAATAAACGGGGCAAAAGTTAGGTGCGGCTGCGCTTTTGCATAATTGGTAAAGCCAAATGAAAAGCACAGTAAATAAAACAAAGCCGGTAAAGAAATTCGTTTTGTAATTGACTTGTGAATTTGACAATCAGTTGTATGCAGGAGGTGGATCCAAGGTTTTAGTTTCATAACAGTTTTTGTTTAGGCAGTGAAAAATTAAGATAATAAAATATCATACACAATATAAAAAATGTTTGTGAATTACTTAAATCCTTGTTATGTACGGGAATAATACGGTGCCTATTTATAGCCTGTTATTTATATTGAATCTTTTGTTGACAAACTGTATTGCTACTATCATCGCCTGTTGTGTCACTCACTTGTACGTTTGGAACAGTGGGTAGCACAAGGCATTTAGCGATTTGGCAGCAGGAGCAACCAAAAGCTCAAAGCTGTTAGGAACGTACAAGAGTGCGACGCAAGGATGCTTAATAGAATTACTTATGCCGGGTTCAGGAGAATTTTTTTTGAAGCTTTTTATAATATTAAGGGCTAAGTAAAAGAAAACCCCGTCAAAAAAAAATTGGCGGGGTTTGCATAATTAATGATAGTAAGTATTATCTGAGAAACAGCATTTCGCGGTACTTTGGTAAAGTCCATTCTTCATCGCTTACCAGGTGCTCCAGTTTATCTACGTGATACCGGATTTTATCAAAGAAAGGCTCTTTTACCTGGCTGCAGTAAGCAATGGCTTTTGTTCGGGTGTTATCCATGTTGTTGACTATTTTGCGGGCCTCTACCATTTCATCAACCTTGGCATAAATAATCTGTATATGTTCTGATATTTCTTTGAGTATCTTAAGCTGACTTGCATAAGTGCTTTCAGGTAACCCTGACTCTTTAAGCCCTTTAATATTTGCAATTAATTTGTTCTGGTATTCAATAGCGGAAGGCAAAATGTGATTAATTGCAAGGTCGCCCATTATCCTTGCCTCAATCTGAACTTTCTTAATGTATTTTTCGAGCTCTATTTCGTGGCGGGCTTCCAGCTCGGGGTGATTGTAAACATTGTTGTTTTCAAAAAGGTTTATATTTTTTTCCGCAAGCATTGCATCAAGAGCCAGTGGGGTTGTTGGCACATTGGGCAGCCCGCGACGTTCTGCTTCGTGGTGCCATTCTTCGCTGTAGCCATCGCCTTCGAATAGTATTTTTTTGCTTTCTACAATATATTTCTGAATGATATGCATAATAGCGATTTCCTTCTTCTCACCTTTTTCAATTAATGCATCTACTTCGCTTTTAAAAGTTTTAAGTGTTTCTGCCATGATTGTATTGAGGGAGATCATTGCATTGGCACAATTTGCTGCAGAACCAACAGCACGGAACTCGAACTTATTACCCGTAAAAGCGAAAGGTGAGGTGCGGTTACGGTCTGTATTATCGAGCAATAATTCAGGGATGCTCCTGTGAAGATCAAGTTTAAGTATGGCCTCATCCTGTTCATCAAATTTTTCTCCTACCCTTGTTTCAATATCGTTGAGCACTTTTGAAAGATACTCACCAATAAATACTGATATTATAGCTGGCGGTGCTTCATTAGCTCCTAAACGATGATCGTTTCCTGCAGAGGCAATGGAAGCTCTGAGGATGTCAGAATAGTCATGCACTGCTTTGATGCTGTTCACAAAAAAAGTGAGGAACATCAGGTTTGTTTTTGGTGTTTTTCCTGGAGCCAGCAAGTTCACACCAGTATCGGTGGCGAGGCTCCAGTTATTGTGTTTGCCACTTCCATTTATTCCTGCAAAAGGTTTTTCGTGCAATAATACTTTTAGCCTGTGGCGGCGGGCAACACGATCCATAATGTCCATTAAAAGGATATTGTGATCTACAGCAAGATTTACTTCCTCGAATATTGGAGCGCATTCAAATTGTGAAGGAGCAACTTCATTATGCCTTGTGCGTAGAGGAATGCCGAGCTTGTATGCTTCTTTTTCATAATCACGCATGTATGCGTATACCCTTTCGGGAATAGAACCAAAATAGTGGTCTTCCAATTGCTGGCCTTTAGCTGGTGCCCCAC
Source organism: Chitinophagaceae bacterium (assembly GCA_025351145.1). Classification (GTDB taxonomy): domain Bacteria; phylum Bacteroidota; class Bacteroidia; order Chitinophagales; family Chitinophagaceae; genus Limnovirga. Next base: position 4,974 of record JANXWM010000198.1, on the reverse strand, counting down.
CATATACTGTTCGTCCACATTGTACAAGATCGGGCCTTGCATTAGCTAATGCTTCATCAATAACAAAGTATTCCTGTTCCCAGCCAAGTGTTGGAGTGACTTTAGTAATATTTTTATCGAAATAATTACATACATCAACCGAGGCTTTATTTAACGCTTCAATGGCTTTTATCAATGGAGCTTTATAGTCAAGCGATTCGCCTGTGTAAGAAACAAAAATAGTTGGAATGCATAATGTTTTACCCATTCCTATTTCCATAATAAAGGCAGGAGAAGAGGGATCCCAGCCTGTATATCCACGGGCCTCAAATGTTGCGCGTAAACCTCCACTTGGAAAAGATGAGGCATCTGGCTCTTGCTGTATTAAAGCGGCACCATCAAATTCTTCCAAGGGACTACCGTCACTCTTAAGAGTAAAAAAAGAATCGTGTTTTTCAGCGGTAGTACCGGTAAGCGGTTGAAACCAATGTGTATAATGCGTAACACCCTTGTTTTCGGCCCAGGCCCGAATTCCATTTGCTATCTGATTGGCCACAGAGCGGTCAATTTTTTTGCTACCTTTTATACTTCCTACAAGGCTTTTGTAAACTTCATCACTAAGATATTCCCGTGCAGTTTTTAATGTAAATACATTTTCACCGAAGATGGAAGTAACCTTTGATGATCCTTCTACTGTTAATTCAAAAGGGTTTGAAGAAATATTTTGAAGAGCTTTGAACCGCAATGATTCCATGATTACTTTCTTTAATTATAAATAAATATTTGATTCCTATTAAAAATACGATTCTTAATTTATATAAGTCCAATTATGGCGATCTATAAAAAAACCTTTTGCAATGCAAAAGGTTTTTTTATAGAATTATAAAGGAGAAGAATTTATGCTTCAACCGATTTTACTGTTTTGATAATACGAGCAGCTACCTTGTAGGGATCTGCTGCAGAATTTGGGCGACGGTCTTCAAGATAACCTTTCCAGCCTTTGGCAGGAACAATAACAGGGATACGAATAGATGCTCCACGATCTGAAACACCAAATGAAAAATCGTAGATAGAGGCAGTTTCATGTTTACCAGTAAGACGAAGATGATTATCTGCACCGTATACTTCGATATGTTCTTTAATTACAGGGCGAAAAGCTTCACATACTTTGTCGAATATTTCTTTGCTGCCGGCATTTCTCAGTAAACTGTTAGAAAAATTGGCATGCATACCAGAACCATTCCAGTCAAGTGCACCTAATGGTTTACAATGCCAGTTTATAGCAACGCCGTATTTTTCGCCAATTCTTTCCATCAAGTAACGTGCAACCCATATTTGGTCACCAGCCTCTTTCGCTCCTTTAGCAAAGATTTGAAATTCCCATTGTCCTGCGGCAACTTCTGCGTTAATACCTTCAACATTAAGACCTGCTTCAATGCAAACATCAAGATGCTCCTCAATAATTTCTCTGCCATAAGCATTATTGGCACCAACAGAGCAATAGTAGGGACCTTGTGGTGGTGGATAACCACCTTCAGGAAAACCGAGGGGTTTCGCTGTAGCTGGATTCCATAAAAAATATTCCTGTTCAAAACCAAACCAAAAGTCATTGTCGTCATCTTCAATAAGTGCACGACCATTAGATGGATGTGGTGTACCATCTGCATTTAATACTTCGGTCATAACTAAATATGCGTTTTTCCGTTGAGGATCTTTTACAATAAATACAGGCTTTAATAAACAATCAGAAGAACCACCCGGAGCTTGCTCAGTTGAAGAACCGTCAAATGACCAAATAGGACAATCTTCAAGTAAACCATTAAAGTCTTTTTCAATTTTTGTTTTGCTCCGCAGGCTTTGAGTGGGCTTATAACCGTCAAGCCAAATGTATTCCAATTTTGATAATGACATAGATAAATTAAATTATTAATTAATATATTTTTCAACAATTACGTTGCAAAATTAAATAAAAAATTTATTTAAGTGAAAAAAAAATCAGTTTATTTCATTTTTACAAATATTTTTATTTTTAAATAAATATATAATATTATTTACTATGTATGAACTCTAGTTTTCCCATTTATAGTATTTTGATATTTACACTTTCAATTTTGGGAAAGGAGAAAAATTAAGGATTTTTTAATTTATCGGCAATCTAATTTCTACGTTTATCCTTAAAAGGAGGATCAAAACTTAGAAGCTGTCTAAAAACGATTCAACATAATCCTTATAATGATAAATGCACCATTGCCACACATGTATTATTGAGCAGTTCATAATTTTTTGAGTTCCGCCTGTTTGTATCAATCCATGCAAATGTTCTTCCTACTATCCATCGTTTCGGCAGTATTTTAAAAGTATGCAGTTCATCTCTTTTTATTATTTCAAGTTCTATTTTAAACTTTGTTTTTATAGTTTTTTTCAATTCGCCCCTGTATCCGCCATCGGCAAATATTTTTATTTCTTTCTTCCAGCTTTCAAACATTTTGTTTACTACATCCACAGCTCCATCCCTGTCCTGAACAGATGCACCATGGATAGCCATTGCTAACACCAGCCCCAGTGTATCTACAATAATGTGCCGCTTAATACCTTTTACCTTCTTGCCCGCATCAAAACCTTTATCCTCGCTGCTTACAAGCGTATTTTTTACTGACTGGGCATCAATAATACCAACCGCAGGCTCTTTGTTTTTACCTTGCTGTACCCTTATTTTTTCTACCAGTGATTCGTGTATTATTTCAAAAACCCCTGATTTCTTCCAGCATGAAAAATAATAATAAGCCAATTTCCATGGTGCAAAATCCCCCGGTAACATCCTCCACTGGCAACCTGTTTTTACAATATATAAAATGGCATTTACGATTTCCCGTAAACTATATTTCCTGCTACGTGCTACATCTAAAAATTTTGATATAATATCCACTGGCTATCACTTACGTTTGTTGGATATTTTGTCATACTGATTAAGTTTGTAATGATTCACACTTAGTACACCTTATTTCCAGGTAAGCGATAGCTTTTTTACCCACTTATCCACATAATTAATATTTTCAAACTGTTTTTAAACAGCTTCTTAGAAGGTAGAATTCCCCAATTGAATTTTTGTTGGGAAAACCCAAGGTTTGCAAATATTTTTTTAACGGTTTGATACAACAATTAAACAACAAGGAACAGAGGAAAGCAAATCTTTATCTTTGCATTCATATGCTAAAGTTTGAACACGATAAGATAGTACCTTACAATGAAAGCAACCTTGACAAAAAACAACAGGTAGCTAAGATGTTTGACAGTATCGCTTTTCGCTATGATTTTCTAAACAGGTTTCTTAGTGCTGGCATTGATATTGGTTGGCGTAAAAAAGCAATTTCACAATTAAAGGAATTAGGACCTATAACAGTTTTAGATGTTGCAACTGGTACTGCTGATGTTGCATTAATGACTTACAATATCCTTCGTCCAAAAAAAATTATTGGTATAGATATTTCTGATGGTATGTTGGAATTGGGAAGAAAGAAAATTGAAAATCATAATCTTCAAAATGTTATAAAATTATACAATGGAGACAGTGAAAAAATTAATTACCCTGATAATTTCTTTGATGCTGTAACAGTTGCTTTTGGTGCACGTAATTTTCAAAACCTGACAAAAGGGTTAATGGAAATGATAAGGGTATTAAAGCCCGGGGGGAAATTAGTGGTGCTTGAATTTTCAAAGCCAAAAAATGCGGGCTTTGCAAGCTTATATAAATTTTACATGAAGATTATTGCTCCTGGGGCAGGAAGAATGTTTGCGAATAATAAGTTGGCTTACAAGTATCTGAACGATTCAGTTCAAGCTTTTCCCGAACGCGAACAATTTACCTCTTTAATGCATCAAACAGGATATAAAGACATTTATTTTAAACCTCTTAGCTTGGGCATATGCTGCATTTATTGCGGCTCAAAATAATTTTATTTGTTTTTTTAATGAGGCACAACATTCAACCTGTAAATACTATTTGAAACTGTTTGATAATAACTGTTTGCAGTAGGTTTTGATTTGCTAAATTCAAAACTTTTTGATTCAGCTATGTCAAAAGTGAAATCCCGTTTTTTTATCAGCAAAGTCTTATTAATAAAATTCTTTTTGTATTTTATAATAATTTGATTTTTCGCACTTGAAAAAAGTGGAAAAGAACTTTGATTTTTTGGAACGAATAAAAATGATTTGTTTACTGCATTTCTCTTACTGGAAATTGATAAAGCCTCAAGGTTTAAACAATCCATCTCAATGTGTTCATCCCCATTAAGAAATTGAACACTTGATATACTTATTCTTGGGGCAAATAATAAATAATTTAAGCACAGTGATACCTCAATTTCCGAAATGCGTGTTTCATTACCATCTTTAATAGCCTTTAAATCTGCCCAATAATGAAATTTACTTATTTTTCTGTAAATATGATATGCTATATATATGCATAACACGAGTAGTGCAAGAATGAATTGGTCGTTCATACAAATTGGATTTTCGCTAAGATAAATAATATTTTTCAAAAAAATATTATTTATCTTTTTTAATTGGAGTTTTAAAGTATAGCAAGCCTTCACTAAGCAGGTTTAAATATCACATTTAAAAAATACAACAATCAGGCACTTTTTTTTGCTGAGATATATCCTTTTTGAGAATTTATAGCAGCAGTTGGAAATCTTCATATTAAAATGATAACACATCATTAATTCCAAATTTTGCTATAGATTTTTTTTTGAGCCAAACAACAGTTCTTTGAGCATCGTTCCTTGCGTCGCACACCTGTACAGTATAACATTTGGCGACTTTCAACAGCCAATACACCTAACTGCGAAATCCTGGTTAATATTGATCAACCAACTGTTAAAAGCGAAAATATTTTCCCTTTTTTACTCTTTACATTTCTCCTAAACGGCGATAATTTAAAGAATATAAGCCTATATCGCCCTGAACCTTCAAATGACATGAAAATAATTTGGCCCT
>JANXWM010000184.1 GCA_025351145.1 Chitinophagaceae bacterium | reverse complement strand
ATTAAATCGTACCAATGCTTGTGCCAGAAGTCTGTCAAGGATTCTGCAATCTGAAATCGCATTTTGTCTTTTTGGGACTTGTCAGCACCACACAAAAAAATTGTTGTCTTAAAGCTATTAGCAGGCTTAAAAATTTCCTCTCGAATCTTTTTCGATATTTTTTTACAGTCCGCTAATGATATGTCGTTTGTAGAACGCATGGTCTTTTAGAATTACAGGCAACGTCAGTTCGTCTAAATACCTGCGTTGTAAATCAAATATAAACGAATTAGAAGCGATTTTACACTGCTTTTAAAAATGTTTGCAAGGTGATTGCTGAATTTTTTGCTGTCTTTATTTTGAAGATAATACGTTTGACCAGGTTCATTTTCCCGAAAAAAAGAAGTGCAAGTTCCTGCAGGAACTTTATGAGCAGATTTCTGTCAACAATATTCATTATCCGGCGCAGGTTGTATGCGGTAAACATAAACCCGACATCAGCACTGGCTCTTTTAATTCCCTTTTTTGTGATGATGTAATAAAATCCCCATTGTCGTTTAATTGTTCCGTATGGATGTTCTACAATTGCCTGGCGTTTTTTATAAAGTTCTTTATTTGATTCAATATTGATTTTATTGATTTCTATATATGGGGCGTATTCGCTTCTTTCAATTAAACGTACTCTGTCACCTTTGGTACATAATGTTCTTACCGGACAGGATTTGCAGGCTTGTGTTTTATAATGTTTAACAAAATAATGATTGCTTCTGTTTTTCTTTTCATACCAGGTACCATTGGATTTTAAAATATGATTTTGAGGGCAGGTATAATGATCATTAATTTCATCATAGATAAAATGCTCCATATTGTAATTAGTATCAGGTGCATTGGAACTTACAGCAGGCATTGCAACCATGATGTTTATCCCCAGTTCAAGGGCTTTTTTAATTTCTACTCCTGCATGGAAACCTTTATCATAAAGAGCAGTAAAATCTGTTGTTCCTAAAATAGTTTTTGTTCTGCGCAGCATACCACTGAGAGCCCTGTTGTCATTGGTATTTGTTACTTTATAATCAATGGGTAAATAATGTTTTGCATCTACAACCGTCTGCACATTATAAGCTATTTCAGTAATATTGTTGCGGGTAATCAGTTGCCTGCTTTCAGGATCGGAAGTAGATATTTGTGATTCACCGGTTTGTTCTAATTGGCTGCTTAGATCTTCATAATCCTTTCTTCTTTCAGTATGTTTTTTTATTTCCTGCTCAATGATTTGTTTGTTATCATCATCAGCGTTATCCAATGCTTTATTGTATTCATCCAGCCTGGCATCTATGTAGGCGAGATGTCTTTCAATCTTCCCTTCATTAAAATTATTCTTTTTAGAATTTTGTGCTCTTAATTTAGTGCTATCACCAGCTATAAGTGTACCACCGATCAGATCAAAATGTTTGGCAATGCTTACGGTATGGCGAAATACTTTTCGGATGGCTTTTTCATTGTCTCTTCTGAAATTGGAGATGGTGTTGTGGTCAGGAGCAAGTTGCTTCATCAACCACATCAACTCAATGTTTCGTTTGCATTCTTTTTCTAACTGGCGGCTGGAACGGATATGATTGAGATAACCATATACAAAAAGCTTCAATAAGTCTTTGGGATGATAAGCCGGTCGTCCCTCTTTTGAAGTTTTAATCACAAAATGAAAGTCTGTAAGATTGATACTTTCTACAAACAGGTCAATAATACGGACCTCATTATTTTGTTTGATGATCTGATCCAGGGAATTGGGAAAAAGAATACTTTGTGTTCGGTTTTTACCTTCTATAAATTGCATATTTAAAATTAACTTTAACGGTATGCAATCGCAATTAATATTATAAACAGCTGTTGATAGTTTTTAGACAGTCTGACGTCGAGCATTTGCGCAGTTGGGGTATTTGGTGCTTTGTCCGCCCGGTGCAAATGCCAATTAAAGAACGTAAACTTTATTGATAAAACCAAACTGAGCCTGCGCCCTAAAAGCGTAGCAAAATGCGCATGCGAATTAATGAACGGTCAACCCGGAACAAATGATTGGTAAAGATTTGTTG
>JANXWM010000162.1 GCA_025351145.1 Chitinophagaceae bacterium | reverse complement strand
TGGTAGTAACTGTTAGCAATACCTCAGGACCATTTAGCATTACTGCACCCAATACTGCTGTAAGCTGGGCAGGTGGTTCATCTCAAACAATTACATGGAATGTTGCCAGCACTACTGCTGCGCCGGTAAGCTGCGCAAATGTAAAAATATCTTTAAGTACAGATGGCGGACAAACATTTCCTACGGTTTTAGCTGCCAGTACACCCAATGATGGAACCGAAGCTTTGGTAATACCAAACACAGCAACAATTACTGCAAGAATAAAAATAGAAGCAGTAGGTAATATCTTCTTTGATATTTCTAATACAAACTTTACCATTACTTCAGGTTCATCCTGTGGTACACCAACAGGGCTTGCTTCATCTGCTGTTACTACTACCGGCGCTACTGTAAGCTGGACAGCTGTAAGCGGAGCTACAAGTTATGCAGTGGATTATAAACTGAATTCATCATCTACCTGGACAAGTTTCTCTACTGCACAAACAGCTACTACAGCAGATATAACAGGGCTAACTTCAAACTCTTTGTATGACTGGAGAGTTACCGCAACATGTGCATCAGGTACAAGTTCTCCTGCAGCAGCACAATTCACTACGTTGATTCCATGTACTGCGCCAACAGGCCTTGCTTCAGCATCAGTTACTTCAAGCAGTGCAACGGTGAGCTGGACAGCAGTAAGCGGAGCCACCAGTTATGCAGTGGATTATAAATTAAATTCATCATCAACCTGGACAAGTTTCTCTACTGCACAAGCGGGTACATCAGCTAACTTAACAGGTTTAACTGCATCTTCTTTGTATGACTGGAGAGTAAGCGCAACCTGCCCATCAGGATCTACAGCAGCTACAACTGCACAGTTTACCACAACAGCGGTTGCAGCATGTAATGCACCAACAGGTTTGTCATCCACTGTTACATCAACCAGTGCAACAGTTAGCTGGGTTGCAGCAAGTGGTGCACTTAGTTATGCAGTGGATTATAAATTAAACACATCATCAACCTGGACAAGTTTCTCTACTGCACAAACAGGAACATCTGCTAACATAACAGGTTTGGCGGCTTCAACTTTATATGACTGGAGAGTGACTACTAATTGTTCATCAGGTTCCAGTACCGCCGCTGCCGCACAGTTCACAACCAGTGCAGCTTCAACATGTGCTACGGCGTTTGAACCAAATGAAACACAAGCCACTGCTGCTGCCGTTGCATCAGGTATTGCAAACTCAGCCGCTATCAGTACCGCCACAGATATTGATTATTACAAAATCACCACAACGGTTACCAGCAATATTGTTTACAATTTGGCCGGCCCTTCAGGTGTTGACTATGATCTGTATGTTTACAATAGTGCAGGTACACAGATTGGTGCAAGTGAAGGTACTACAGCCACCGAATCTGTTTCATTAACCAACCAGGCTGCCGGCACTTACTACATTAAAGTTATAGGATACAATGGGGCCAACAGCACCACCTGTTACACGATTACTGCAACAGCAACTGCGGTTACAGGATGTCAAAGCACTTATGATGTAAGCACCAACGGAACAACTTCAGGTGCGGCTGTTATTCCATTCAACGTGGGCATAACAGGTTTAATAAGTCCGGCTGCTGATATTGACAATTATAAATTCACTATAACTACGGGAGGTACTATCACCGTATCACTTACTACATTGCCAAAAGACTACGACCTTAAATTGCTGAACAGCGCAGGCACTCAGGTTGGTATTTCTCAAAACGGAAGCACCACCAGTGAAAGTATCAGCTATACTGCAGCGGCAGGCGTTTATTATGCACAGGTGTATGGATATAATGGCGCTAACAGTGGAACCTCCTGTTATACATTAAAAGTGGCATTAGGTACAGCAACCAAATCGGCAGATATTTCGCAGAGCGTAAGCGATAAGAAAGTATTATCGGTATTTCCTAACCCTGCGCACTCAAAAATTAATATTAACCTTACAGGTTATAAGGGCGTAACTCAAATAACACTGTACGATCTTAACGGAAAACAGGTAGCTGTTTACCGCACGCCGCAAATAAATTCTGAGATGGACATTTCAAAATTTGCCAGAGGTGTGTACCTGCTGAAGATTATTACTTCCAGTGGTGAAATCATCAATACAAAAGTGATAAAAGAATAATTTTAAAAGATCACTAAAAACTGAACGGGTGGCCAATGGTCACCCGTTTTTTTGTTCTGCATTTTACTTGCTCATAAAACTACAGATGAGTATTATTATGAACCAATCTGCTGAACTGCTATGAAGCTTTTCTTGCGTCGCACTCTTGTACTGTTGTACTACAAAGCAGCTTGGTGCAACAGCGACCCAAAGTTCAGCCATGATCTAAACGTACAAGTGAGTGACACAAGGAACGATGCTATGTAAAACTACTGCCTGCAACCTTACTTGTATTGGTTTATTTTTAGTGGTTATCCGGTGCTGCTGAATTTATCAATTGCTCAATGGCTGTAACTACCTGCAAATCGCAGCGGCCGCCCTGTACCTTTGCTTTTTTTGTTGCCAGTAAGCTGTTCGTTTTCCAGGTTGCAGACAGTAAAGTTTTTGTAGAAATATAATGTACAGCCTGTAACCCAATATTCGCAATCAGTGCTAAATTGGCAGATAAATTAGCCGCCTCCCGAAGTATTGGTGATTGTTTTATTAACTGCTTAAAAGCAGCATCATTGTTTTTCCATAATTCAAGTTTTTCAATTATTTCCTGCTGTATATTCTTGTCTTTTGAAAGGCAATAAGCTGCAACAGTATTTCTAAACTCACGTGCCACTTTTTGATCGGGTGTGGCAACATCTGCAATTTTTGTGTAGGGTGAAAAAACAGTGTACATTGTATCACCTTCATTGCGTTCATACATTTTTAAAGGCTCAATAACATCCACTAAAACTTCCAGTGCTTCTGTGTTGTACCCGTTCGCCAGCCTTCGCATAAGCATGCCTTTATTTTTTATTTGCGTGGTGCCGAGGCCTTCAAGATAAAGATTGATTTTATCTAACCTCCTGTACATATCGTCTACATCTTTCACTGCTGCCGCAGACCATAAACGCTCTGCAATGGCTGCTGTACGTGGCCATATACGGGAGTCAACAGTTTCAGGTGTTACATGTTCTGTCCACATGGTAGCTTCACCACCCACAATTAATTTTTGTTGTTCTGTAGTAAGCATTGTATTTGCAGGTACAGGATCAACGAGATAATGAAAGTCAGTGGGCTGAATAAGGTCAATATAATACCCCGTAGATAATAAACTGGTGTACCCTTTTTTTGCAGCCTCTACCAACGATTCTGTGCCGCGCCAGGATTGTATCATAATATTATGCGGTACGCCGGGTTGCAGTATCTCATCCCAGCCCATCATCTTCTTGCCATTCTTCTTAAGGATGGGTAGCAAACGGCTAATAAATTCAGTCTGTAGTTCCTGATAAGTATTCATTCCTTTTTGCTGCATGTATGCTTTTACATCAGGACTGCGTTCCCAGTCTTTACCCGTGTTTTCATCGCCGCCAATATGGAAATATTCATCGGGAAAAAGCTTGCACATTTCTGTAAACAATGTATCTAAAAAAGTGTATGTATAATCTTTTGTTACATCAAGTACGGGATCGAACACGCCAAAATAACGTTGTAATTCATAATCCCTTTTTACGCTTGCCAATTGCGGATAAGCTTTCAGCATCGCCGTACAATGACCAGGTACATCAAACTCCGGCACCACCCTTATGCCACGCTGATCTGCGTAAGCAATGATCTCTTTTATATCCTCCTGTGTATAAAAATTTCCTTCTGCGCCAACAGTAGTAAGCCTTGGATAAACCTTTGATTCAATGCCAAACATTTGATCTTCGGTAAGGTGCATGTGAAACACATTCATCTTTACTGCTGCCATCGCATCGAGTGTTCTTTTCACCACATCCATCGGCATCCAGTGCAGGGTTATATCAAGCAGTAAACCGCGCCAGGCGAACCGGGGTTCATCATAAATGTCAACACCCGGAAAATAATATCCGGCATCGTCTACACTCAATAATTGTTGAAGGGTTTCCAGGGCCCTGATAGCGCCAAGATCAGTATTGGCTGTAATCTTTACCTGTGCTGTATTTGATGTTAGCCCGTAGCTTTCATCTTCGTGCAGGATCAGTGCAGCCGGCCGTTTTACTTCAATAAGTAAAGTGGCTGAAAGGCTGGTATCTTTTGAAGTAATATTTCCCTGCGTAAAGAAAAATCCCATACGGTTATCGAGCCTTCTCAATGCCCTCGAGGCTTCTTTATAAACACGGTCGCCTGCATTGCCGGTAACGCCAATGGTGAACATTTTTGTTACACGGCACCTGCTGCCATTGGCTTTCAGCGATTGCGGAACAGGCATAAGATTGTATGTATTATCCTGCGCAAATAAATGCACCACTGACATACAAAAAATAACAGGCAATAATTTTCTGTTCATATATTTCAAGAAAAATTTTATTTAGCCAAAGGTGATATTGCCCTAAAGATAACGCATCGTAATGCTGTGTCATTGTTCAGCTTTTTTACTGCAGAAGAGTAATGGCAATGATTTTATTTAGCCAGGCCGTATTGCAGCTATGAGGCTTTTCTTGCGTCGCACTCTTGTACTGTTGAAAGTAGTGCAGCTTTTACCGAAGTCTCCCAGCAACGGCGGCGTTGCGTTATGTTGCAAAATAAGTCGCAATTTTTTTTGCTGATTTTCAATTAGATAGTATCGACTTATATAGAAGCGTAGATTGAACAGCAGAGATGGAGACACGCAAAGGGAAGACAATTTCTCAGCGGCTTTGCGCCTCGGCGGTTTATTGTATTTTGTTCAGTCTTGATCCGAACGCACAAGAGTGCGACGCAACGAAAGCCTTATATATATTCAAATGCCGGGCTTCAAAAATAACTAATTAACCGGCCAGTAAGCAGCCATTTTATTGCGCAGAAAATATACACTTCTTTCTAATTGATTCATACCATCAACCCCATCTTCAATACTGATCCAGCTATCGAAACCAACGCTTTTTAATTCAGTAAAAATAGCATCGTAATCGTTTAAACCTTTACCAATTTCGCCATGACTTAAGCGTTTGGCGTAACCGGCGGCGCCACCTTCTTCTTTGCGCAGATCGTCGATTGTTCCTTCCTTTAAATAACGGTCGCTTGCATGCATGGTAACCACCCGTTTTGATACACGTTTTAGCAGCTCAACAGGATCTTCGCCGGCCAGGTAAGTATTGCTGGGGTCGTAATTCACACCAAAATTCGGATGGTTGATACTGTCGACAAGCTTGCAGAAAACATCAGCTTTTTGGGCAAATTCAGGGTACTCCCAAAAATCATCTTTGTAATGATTTTCGAGTATCAGTGTTATATTTCTCTCCTGTGCGTAAGGCAGGCATTCATAAATACAATCTGCTGCCAGTTGCACACCTTCTTCAATAGAAAGCTCCGGCCTTTTTTGACCGGAAAGCACACGGCAATAAGAACCGCCCAAGGCATAAGTCATATCAATCCATTGCTTTTCTTTTTCGATTTCTTTTGCACGGAATGTTTTATCAGGATGCGTGAAATCCGGCGAACAGCACATCATGGGTATTGTTTTTCCATGATCTTCTACCATACTGCGGAATATTTTCCAATTGCGCTGATCGTTCATTTGTAAAAAGCCTGCATACCATTCTAAACCCTCAATATCCAGCTTAACGGCAAGATTGATCCAGTCTTCTACCAGCATGGTTCCGTCTTTGCAAAGCGCCTGCATAAATGCCTTGGGAAATGCAGCAAGTTTTGGCATAATCGTTCTGTATTATTTTGAAGGTTTAATGGTGGTTGTATCTTTTGGCGGGTTACGGCCAATGAAAGGGTGTTGTTCCAAATCCACCACCTGCCCGCTTATGGGGCCGCTTTCATCAGCAAGCCAATACACAGCTGCAGCAGCTATTTCAGCGGGTTTCAATATCCGTCCTGCTGGCGCATACACAGCAGGAAGATCTTTGTACCAGTCCTCTGCAAGGCCATGATCTTTTTTTCTTTTGGTTTCAGTTTCGGTAAGTACCCAACCCGGATTGATCTGATTTATACGAACACCATTTTCCCTGTGTAAAGTATCGCCAAGATTCCTGGTCATGGTCATCAACGCGCCTTTAGAAATGCTGTAGGCAAGAAGATTAGGTTCACCACTATAAGCATTTACCGAACCTATATTCAGCACACAACCATGTTGAGCTGTTAAGTAGGGTAGTGCTGTTTTTATTAAAATGAAAGGGGCAATGGTATTCACTTCTAAAATGCGTTGCAGAAAAACTTTATCCGTTGTATGAATATTTGAGGATGCAACAATAGCTGCATTATTTACCACAGCATCCAGCTTGCCAAATGTGTTGATGGCAAGTGCAACCAATCTTTCTGCTGCACCATCATTACTGATATCTTCAATATGCAAAGCTGCTTTTTCAATACCAATTTCTGCGAGTACTTCTTTGCCCCATGCTTCTTCCAAACCATTGAGTATAATTGATGCACCTTCTGCAACGCATCTTAATGCAATGGCTTTGCCAATCCCTGTGGTGCTACCGGTAACAATGATGACTTTATTTTGTAAACGCATATTAAACAGGTTTTAAAACACTTTTTACTACTTCACCTTTGTGCATTTTTTCAAATGCTTCATGCCATTCGGTAATGGGCCACACGCCACCGATGATAGGTTTTACATCGAGCTGACCGCTAGCGAGTAATGCAATTACTCTTTCCCATACAGGCCAGTTATGGCTAAAGCTTCCCTGCAGCGTAATATTTTTTTGTACCAGCGGATCAAGTGAAAAGCCAAGCGGCTGCGGGCCCCAGCCAACTTTTGTAATGCGGCCATTTGGACGCACCAGGTCTAATGCAATTTTTAATGTAAAGCTTGAACCTGCAGCATCAATAACCAAATCTGCACCTAAACCATCTGTGCGTTTTGCCCATTCTGTTGCATCGCCAATAATCGCTTCGCAACCATATTGCTTTGCAATATTAAGCCGGTACCTGTCTGCTTCTAACCCGGTAATAGCTACCTGTGCGCCGCATAGTTTTGCAACGGCAGCACATAGTATTCCGATGGTGCCAGGCCCTATTACAATTACGCGGTCGCCGGGTTTTATATGCGAATTATTTACCACCGCATTATATGCAACACAACAAGGCTCTGTAAGGCAGGCCTGCTCAAACGGCAATTGATCGGGTACAAGGTGCAAACACCTTGCGGGTACTTTTACATACTTAGTCATGGCGCCATTTACACCATAGCCAAAACCTTTCCTATCAGGGTCAAGATTGTATAAACCTGTACGTGATAAAGGGCTGTTTGCATTAATAATTGCTGCCGTTTCGCTCACTACACGATCTCCCAATTTCCAGTTTGTTACATGGCTGCCCAGTTCAATAATATGGCCACCAAATTCATGGCCCAATACTACCGGATAATTTACAGGCCAGCTATGATCGGCAGTCCATTGATGCAGATCGCTGCCACACACGCCTACATTAACCACCTCAAGCAAAACATCATCTTCGCCAATCTCGGGTTTTGAAATTTCTCTTATTTCTACTGAGCCTTTTACGGAAGAGTAATTGATAACGGCTGCTGATTTTATTACTGACATACAGATGTATTAAAAGCGTTAAGCGACTTTATGTAAACAAATTTTGCATCATAAAAAAATTGCATGCAGTGAAACCAAAGCTCAATAATATTCATGCTGATGTACGGATTGCGACGCAACGATGATGCCACAAAGATCAAATGCCGGTATCATCATTGTATTTAAGTTTACTATTTTAAAAACCAATTTTTTTGAGCCATACGAGTGAATAAATATCAGCTTCTCTTGCGTCGCACTCTTATACGTTCAGATCAATATTCAGCTTTAAACAGCCAGCGAATGCTATCAACCCACATCGCCATAAGCATGAATGGCGCTGCATATTAAACACAGCGATTCTTCCAGGTTACCATCAGCCGTTTTAAAGGAATCAGCATCAATAGTCAACGGCGCACCCAATACCACCAGCGGCGCACCATAAGCCGGGCATTGTATAGCCTGCTCTAGGGACAAACCGCCAACTGCCTGCACCGGAATTGTTACTGCATTCACTACTTCACGCAACTGATCTAAAGGGCTTGGCATTCGCAAACCACGTGCTGCAATTCCTCGTCGTTCATCGTACCCGATATGATGAATTACATAATCGCAGCCAAGGTCTTCGAGCCATTTTGCGGCAGCAACCATATCATCGCAACCAAGATTATCGCCCATTACTTTTACTCCAAAATCGCGGCCGGCATTTACCACGCATTTTATAGTTTCTTCGTGTGCACGGGCCATCACCACCACATGTGTGGCACCGGCTTTCGCCATCATTTCTGCTTCCAGGTAACCACCATCCATTGTTTTAAGATCGGCCACAATGGGCACACCGGGAAATGCTTCTCTTAATAACCTTACACCACGTAGGCCTTCGGCAAGAATCAATGGTGTACCGGCTTCCAGCCAATCCATACCGGCACGCATAGCCATTGCGGCGGTCTCTAATGCTTCATCAATATCGGTAAGGTCAAGTGAGATTTGAACAATAGGTTTCATTGCATCCGGGGATTAAAAAAAGTATTGATAATCGTTAGAAATATTTGTAACGTTTATTATTGTTACCGAAATTAAAGATATAAGATTAGTGTGTGAGGCAGTAATTTTTTTATAGCTCAATATATAATCAGAACGTATAAGTGTGCGACGCAACCAAAGCTTAATAATAATTCTGTGGCTGGGTTAATAAATTAAATATAATTTCAGTTTGCTGTTATAAATAAATCGTATGAAAAAAGTATTCCTTTTTTTAGTTCTGAGTCTGCTGCTATTAAAAAGTTTATCAGCTCAAACAGCTACGAAAAAAATAGATCCTGTTTACAGTACGCTTATTTTTCCTGCACAGGAAAAACATACGCATGGCAGCAGTTTGGTAAGCCTGCCCAATGGTGATTTTTTATGCGCCTGGTTTATGGGCAGCGGCGAACGTACAGCCGACGATGTAAAAATTAT